>NZ_JAKSXU010000226.1:0-70379 GCF_022829325.1 Methylobacterium sp. J-092
CTGCCTCGACCGCCTCCGGCACCGGGTGAACGCCCGCCGCCGCGGCGGCGCAGCGGCCCTGCCGGCGGGGGAATGATGCGGTTTCGATCGATGCAGGACGGGGTCGGCGCACCCCCCTCTCCCCGCGCGCGGGGAGAGGGGATGCGCACCCAGCTTGGCGCCATGTCCTGAGGACGGGCGGTCTCGTCGCCCTCACCACCGCCCTGTCGGCCTGCGTCGTCGGCCCAGACTACGCGCGCCCGTCCGTCGAGACGCCGCTGGCGTTCAAGCAGGGCGGCGCCCGCGAGGATTCGGTCGCCTTCGTCGCGTCGCGGAAGAACTGGCGCCCCGGCCTCCCCAACGACGCGGCCGAGCGCGGCGACTGGTGGCGGGTGTTCAAGGACCCGGCGCTCGACCGGCTGATCCGCCTCGTCGACGTCGACAACCAGAGCCTGCGCCAATCCGTGGCGAACTACCGGCAGGCGCGGGCGATCGTCGAGTCGGCCCAGGCCGCGCTCTACCCGACGGTCATCGGCGCCCCGAGCATCACCCGCTCGCGCACGCTGGGCTCCGAGCGCACCTCCGTGTCGATCCAGGGGCAGGCGAGCTGGGAGCTCGACCTGTTCGGCCGCATCCGCCGGACCATCGAGACCGAGGCGGCCCTGGCCCAGGCCGACGCCGCGACGCTGGCGCTGACGCGCCTGACCATCCAGGCGGAGGTGGCCAACAACTACCTGTCGCTGCGCTACGCCGATTCGCTGGTGCGGGTGCTCAACGCCAACGTCGAGAACTTCAAGCGCACGGTGGCGATCACCGAGAACCAGTACAATGCCGGCGTCGCCGCGCGCTCGGACGTGATCACCGCGCAGACGCAGGTGCAGACCACCCAGGCCTCGGCGATCGCCGCGACCCTCACCCGCGCCCAGTTCGAGAACGCGATCGCCACGCTCGTCGGCCGCCCGCCCTCGGAGCTGTCGCTGCCGGTGGCGCCGCTGGCGCTGGTGCCGCCCGCGGTGCCGGTCGGCATCCCCGCCGCCCTGCTCGAGCGCCGCCCGGACGTGGCCCAGGCCGAGCGCACCGTCCAGGCGCAGAGCGAGCAGATCGGCGTCGCGGTGGCCGCGCTCTATCCGACCGTGACGCTCTCGGCCTCGGGCGGGATCTCGGGGCTCACCAGCAACGGCCTGCTCTCGGCGGCCAACCAGGTCTGGGCGGTGTCGGCGGCCGGCAGCGAGGTGCTGTTCGACGGCGGCGCGCGCTCGGCCGCGATCACCGCCGCGCGGGCGGCCTACGACGCGGCGGTGGCGAACTACCGCCAGACCGTGCTCGCCGCCTTCGCCGACGTGGAGAACGGCCTCGTCGGCGTGCGCATCCTCGCCCGCCAGCAGGTGGCGCAGGACGAGGCCGTGACGCTGGCCCGCCGCGCCGTCGAGATCACCCTGAACGAGTACCGCGCCGGCACCCAGAACTTCACCACCGTCGTCACCGCCCAGGCGCTGCAGCTCAACAACGAGGTCGCGGCGCTGCAGGTGCGGCTCGCCCGCTTCACCACCGCCGTCGGCCTGATCCGGGCGCTCGGCGGCGGCTGGGACGCGCGCGCGCTGCCGAGCGATGCCGAGCTGAAGGGCCCGCGCCTGCCGATCGACCTGTCGCCGGCGGTGCACCCGGACGAGTAGCCGGCCCGTCGCGCAAGGCCTGACGCCGTCAGGCGGCGCGCACCGTGGCGAGGAAGCGGTCGACCTCCGCGCCCAGGTGCCCGGATTGGCGCGACAGCGCGCCGGCCGAGGTCAGGACCTGGGCGGCGGCGGCGCCGGTCTCCTCGGCCGCGCTCGACACGCCGGCGATGGTGCTCGTCACCGCGCCGGTCCCCGTCGCCGCCTGGCCGACGTTGCGCACGATCTCCCGGGTCGCCGCGCCCTGCTCCTCCACCGCCGCCGCGATCGTCGTCGCCATCGCGTCGATGTCGCGGATGCGGCGGGTGATCGCGGCGATCGCCTCCACCGCGTGGCCGGTCGCGCCCTGGATCTGCGTGACCTGGCCCGCGATCTCCTCCGTCGCCCGGCCGGTCTGGGCGGCGAGCGCCTTGACCTCGGAGGCCACCACCGCGAAGCCGCGGCCGGCCTCGCCGGCGCGCGCCGCCTCGATGGTGGCGTTGAGCGCGAGCAGGTTGGTCTGGCCGGCGATGTCGGCGATCAGGCCGACGACGTCGCCGATCCGCCCGGCCGACCGGCTGAGGGCGTCGACGAGCCGGACGGTGTCGTCCGCCTGCGCCACGGCGGCCTGGGCGAGGTCGGCCGAGCCGCTGACCTGGCGCCCGATCTCGGCCACCGACGCGCCGAGCTCCTCGGCGGCCGCCGCGACGGTGTTGACGTTCGAGGCCGCCTCCTCGGCCGCCGCCGCCACGGTGGCGGATCGGTCGGCGGTCTCCGTCGCGGTCGCCGTCATCGTCCGGGCGGTGGCCTGCAGCTCGGTCGCGGAGGCGGCGAGCGTGCCGACGATCCCGCCGACCGCTTGCTCGAAGCCGTCGGCCACGGCGCGCATCGCGGCGGCGCGCTGCACCGCGGCGCCGGCCCGCGCCGCCTCGCTCTCCGCTTCGAGGGTGCGGGCGTGGATCAGGTTGTCCTTGAACACCTGGATCGCGGCGGCGATCGCGCCGACCTCGTCGCGGCGCCCCCGGCCGGGCACCGCCACGGTGGCGTCGCCCCCGGCGATCCGCCCCATCGCGGCGATGATGCGGTCGAGCGGCCGGGCGATGCCGCGCATCACGAAGGCGATGCCGCAGAGCGCGCAGAGCAGGGCGCCGGCGCAGACCGCCACCGTGAGCCGCAGGGCGGAGTCGTAGCTGAGGGCGGCGTCGGCGGAGGCGGCGTCGCCGCCCCGGTCGTTCAGGGCGGAATCCGCGTCGAGCACCTTCAAGGCCGCGTCCAACGGCATCCGCGAGCGGTCGAAGGCGGCGACCATGCGTGCCCTGTCGCCGTCCCGCGCGGCGGCGACGAGCTGGCCGCGCAGGTCGAGATAGGCGGCCCACTGCCCCTTGAAGCCGTCCCACAGGGCGGCCTCCTCCGGGCTCGAGATCAGCGGCTCGTAGGACGTCACGGCCTTCGCGATCGCCGCGAGGCGGGTGGCGCCGACCGCGTCGAGCTCCGCCGGCGGCTCGGCCGCCAGGACGTAGCGCGCGTCGACGAGGCGGAGGCGGGCGGTGGCGTATTTCAATTCGCCGAGCCAGCGCACGCTCGGCAGCCAGTTCGTCGCGATCTCGGTCGCGCTGGCGTTGACGGCGCGCAGCTTGGAGGCGGCGAACCGGCCCTGCCCGGCGATGCCGACGGTGAGGATGCCGATGACGCCGATCAGCGCGGCCTTGATGGTCAACCGCATGATGGGACGGTCCTCGGATTGTGCGACTGAGGTCATCCTAGTGCGAAGGACTTAAATGACGCTGAATTCGAAGACGTGCAATTGTTTGTCCTCGTTTCCTGGAAGATCTAAATTCAAGAGTGAAATAGAGAACGATAGCTCAACTGCTGGTGTGCAATCTTCCGGGCTGCAAGACTGCCGCGATCGCGACCGCCGCGATCGCGGCCGCCGCCCATCTCAGGCGCGTCGCAGGCGCAGCCCGAACAGGTGGAGCAGGCCCGCGAGCAGGCCGCCGTAGATCGCCGCGCCGGCGATCCCGAGGAGCGCCAGCACCGCGATCTCGCGGCCGCGCGGCAGGGCGGGCACGACGGATTCCGCCAGCGGCAGGCCGTAGACCGCCACCAGCGCCAAGCCGGCGCAGGCGAGCGCGACGCCGAGCACCGTGAGGCCGAGCGTGCGCCCCGGCGCGGTCCAGCCGCGGCGCCAAGCGAGGGCGACGAGCAGCGCGAGGTTGACCCACTGGCTGATCGCGGTGGCGAGCGCGAGCCCGGCGACGCCGTAGGGGCCGGTGAGCCAGAGCTTGAGCACGACGTTGACGGCGATGGCGGTGAGCGAGGCCCAGAGCGGCGTCCGCGTGTCCTGCCGGCTGTAGAAGCTCGCCACCGCCGAGCGCACCAGCACCACCGCCGGCAGCGCCAGCCCGTAGGCGGCCAGCACCGAGGCGGCCCGCGCGGCATCCTCGGCCGAGAAGGCGCCGCGCTGGAACAGGGCGGCCATGGTCAGGCCGGGCAGCGTCAGGAAGGCCACCGTGAACGGGGCCGAGAGCGCGAGCGAGAACCCGGCGGCGCGGTTCTGGGCGGCGTGCGCCTCGGCGACGTCGCCGGCCGCGATCCGCCGGCTCATCTCCGGCAGCAGCACCGTGCCGGCGGCGATGGCGATGACGCCGAAGGGCAGCTGGTAGAGCCGGTCGGCGTACCACAGGGCCGAGACCGCGCCGGTCGGCAGCCAGCTCGCGATGATGGTGTCGGCAAACGTCGCGATCTGGAACCCGGCCGCGCCGATCACCGCCGGCCCGAGCACGGTGAAGAACCGGCGCATCGCCGGATCGCGGACGGCCGGCGCGGTGAGCCGCGGCGCGACGCCGGCCCGCCGGCAGGCCCACCACAGCAGCCCGAACTGCAGCACGCCCGAGACCGCGACGCCCCAGGCGGCGGCGTGCGCCGCGTCGGGGAACAGGAAGGCCAGCGCGAACGCCGCCAGCATCGCGAGGTTCAGCAGCACCGGCGCGCCCGCCGCCACGGCGAAGCGGCGCTGCGCGTTGAGCACGCCGGAGAGCAGCGTCACCAGCGTCATGAACAGCAGGTAGGGGAAGGTGATGCGGGTGAGCGCCACCGCGAGGTCGAAGCGCTGCGGATCCTGCGAGAAGCCCGGCGCCAGCGCCCGCACCACCCACGGCATCAGCGGCAGCGCGAGCGCCAGCAGCGCGATCTGCACCGCCAGCATCAGCGTGAAGATCCGGTCGGCGAAGCGCTGCGCCGCGCCGTCCGCGCCGGCCTCCGACAGCCCGGCATAGGCCGGCACGAAGGCGGTGTTGAACGCGCCCTCGCCGAAGATCGCGCGGAAATGGTTCGGCAGGCGGAAGGCGACGACGAAGGCATCGGCCATCGGCCCGGCCCCCATCACCGCCGCCATCACCACGTCGCGGCCGAAGCCTGTGACCCGCGACACCAGCGTCCAGCCCCCGACGGAGAGGATCGCGCGGATCACCGGTTCGTCCCGAATGCGAGTGCCGTCACGCCGCCCACCGTTGCTGAAGCCCGGCGGAGGCTTACGGTCGCGGCCGCCGGCAACGCAAGCGTGCGGCCGCTAGGGCCCCGTCACGCCAGGGTCTCGCCGCGGATCGGCAGGCGGCGGTGGCGCTGGCCGGTGGCGTGGTAGACCGCGTTGGCGATCGCCGCGTTGACGCCGATGATGCCGAGCTCGCCCAAGCCTTTCAGGCCGAGCGGGTTCACCTTCCGGTCCTCGTCGGGGACGAACAGGACCTCGATCTCGGGCGTGTCGGCCGCGGTGGCGACGAGGTATTCGGCGAGATCCGCGTTGCGGTAGTGGCCCCGGTCGAGCACGGTCTCCTCCAGCAGCGCCGAGCCGAGGCCCCAGATCATGCCGCCGGCGAGCTGGCTGCGGGCGGTCAGCGGGTTGAGGATGCGCCCGGCCGCGAACGCCCCGAGCAGGCGCGAAACCCGGATCTCCCCGGTCTCGGCGTGGACGCGGACCTCGGCGAACTGCGCGCCGAACGCCCAGGACAGGTGCTCGCCGCCGCTGCTGAGGGTGATGTGGCCGGCCCGCAGCGCGTCGAGGCTCTTCGCGCCGCCGCCCTCGGGGACGAACTCGGCCAGGGTCTCGATCCCGGCGGGGTCGAGCCGGGCGACCGCCTCGTCGAGCGCCACGCCGCCCCCGTCGGCCCGCGCCAGCCGTCGGCCGACGAGGCGCAGGCGCGCGGGGTCGGCGCCGGCCAGCGGCGCGCCGGCGGCGGTGCAGGCGGCGGCCAGCCGCGCGCGCAGCTGCTCGCAGGCGAGCGCCAGGGTGCTGAGGAGGCTCGTCGTGGTCGAGGAGCCGCCCGAGATGCCGGCCGGGGGCAGCGCGGTGTCGCCGAGCCGCACCGTCACCGCCGCGATCGGCACGCCGAGCCCGTCGGCCGCGGCCATCGCCAGCAGCGTGGTGATGCCGTTGCCGATCTCGTGGTGCGCGGTCTCGACGGCGACGCGGCCGTCGGGTCGAAGCGCGACGCGCATCGTCGCGGGGGCGATCTTCACCGGCCGCACCGAGGTGGCGCAGCCGAGCCCGACCCGCCAGGCCCCGTCCCGCATCGCGCCGGGGCGGGGGATGCGGCGCGACCAGCCGAAGGCCTCGGCGCCGGCATCGAAGCAGGCCATCAGCGGACGCGACGAGAACGGCTTGCCCGAGACCGGGTCGGTCACCGTGTCGTTGCGCCGGCGCAGCGCGATCGGGTCGAGGCCGAGCGCCCAGGCCATCTCGTCGACCGCGCTCTCGAGGGCGAACAGGTAGGGCACCTCGGGCGGCGCCCGCATCGGGCCCGGCGTGTTGCGGTCGACCCGCACGGCGCGCTCGTCGGTGCGGATGTCGGGGCAGGCGTAGAGGCTCGCGGTCACGTCGGTGCCCTCCATCGCGAAGGCGTCGAAGCGCGAGGTCGTCATCGCCGCCTCGTGCACCAGGGCGGTGAAGCGCCCGGTGCGGTCGGCGCCCAGGCGGAGGTCGTGGCGCGTCTCCGGGCGGTGGTTCGCGATGGTGAAGCCCTGCCGCCGGGTCGGCACCAGCGCGACCGGGCGGCCGAGGTCGCGGGCGGCGAGGGCGACCAGCGCCGTGTGCTGCGACAGCGCGAGCTTCGAGCCGAAATGGCCGCCGATCGGCCCCGACACGACGCGGATGTCGGCCGGGTCCATGCCGAGCTGCGCGGCGAGCCCGTGCTGCAGCGCGCCGACGTAGCGCGAGGGCTCGTGCACGGTGAGCCGGCCGCCGTCCCAGGCGCAGGCGGTGGTGAACAGCTCCATCGGGTTGTGGTGCTGCACCGGCGTCTCGTAGCGCGCCGCGATCCGCATATCGGCCCGGGCGAGCGCGGCGTCGGCATCGCCCCGGCGCGGATCCGCGTGCTCGGGCTTCAGGTCGGCCAGCCGCACGGTCTCGGCGCCGGCCTCGTCGAAGGTGGCCGCGAACGACGCCTCCGCGTAGGCGACGCGGACGCGGGCGGCGGCCTCCTCGGCCGCGCCCTGCGTCTCGGCGACGACGAGGGCGACGATCTGGCCGGCATAGGCGACCTCGTCCGAGCCGAGCGGCAGGTGCGCGCTGTTGGCGTAGCCGCCGGCCATCAGGTGCTTCACCGGCGCGATCCGCCCGGCGAGGTCGCGATGGGTGAAGATCCGCAGGCAGCCCGGCGTCGCCGCGGCGGCGGCCAGGTCGAAGCCGCGGATGCGCCCGCGCACGATCGTGCTGGTGACGAGCGCGGCGTGGGCACGCCCCGGCAGCGCGACGTCGGAGGAGAACCGCGCCCGGCCCGTCACCTTGGCCGGGCCGTCGACCCGCACCTGCGGGCGCCCGAGCAGGCCTTCCTCGGCACCGGCCTGGGCCGGGTCGGCGATCGGGTGATCCATCGGCGCGCTCCACTTCGCTTCGGTCCGGGACCGGTCGAGGGGAGGTGTGCCTCGCTCTCCGCGCGGCAAGGCTTTCGCCGTGGCCCGCGGCGATCCGCGCTCAGGTCGCGGCGCGGTCGCGCGGCAGCAGCTTCTGGATGACGTTCCAGTACGAGACCGGCACGAGGCGCTCGATCAGCGCGATCAGCTTGGCGTCCGAGCCGACGAGCACCCGGCCCTGCCGGCGCTCCACCGCCGCCAGGATGATCTCGGCCGCCCGCTCCGGGGCGAGCTTCAGCATCCTGTTGGCGGCGGCCCGGCCGCGGGCGGCCTCCTCGGCGGTCATGTGCGCGGGCAGGCGGGCGCTGTCGGCGACCGAGGTGGCGACGCCGCCCGGATGCACCACGGTGACGCCGATCGCGGTGCCGGCGAGCTCGTGCCGCAGCGCCTGCGAGAAGCCGCGCACCGCGAACTTGCTCGCGGAATAGGCGGTCTGGCCCGGCGGCGCGATCAGCCCGTAGAGGCTCGACAGGTTGACGATCCGCGCTTCCGGCTGCGCCCGCAGCAGCGGCAGGAAGGCGCGGGTCATCCGCACCACGCCCCAGAAGTTGATCTCGAACAGCCATTCGAAATCGGCCTCCGTCACGTTCTCGAAGGTGCCGCCGAGCGCCACGCCGGCATTGTTGATCAGCACGTCGAGGCCGCCATGGGCCGCCTCGACCGCGGCCGGCAGCGCGGCGATGGCGTCGCGGTCGGCGACGTCGAGGGGGTGGCGGCTGATGCGGACCCGGTTCGTCGCGATCATCCGCTCGGTCTCCTCCAGCCCGGCGACGTTGCGGTCGGCCAGCGCCAGGTTGCAGCCGCGCGCGGCCAGCCCCACCGCCAGCGCACGGCCGATGCCGCTCGCCGCGCCGGTGATCAGGGCCGTGCGGTTCTCGAGGTTCCAGTTCGGCATGGGGGCTCGCTGCATGTTTGGTGGATGAAACGCGCGGTCCACTTCCCCTCCCCCTCTGCGGGGGGAGGGTGGCCCGCGAAGCGGGTCGGGAGAGGGGAGCGCCGCATCCGGCACTGTCGCTCCCCTCTCCCGACCCTCGCGTCAGCCGAGGCCCACCCTCCCCCGCACCCAAGTCGGGCCTGCCCGACTTGGGCACACAGGGTGCGGATCTCGGGCAAGCCCGAGATCCGTCGGGGGGAGGGAAGGGAGGCTCACGCCGCGCGCTTGGCCGTCTCGCGGCGCGAGAACCGCATCGTGCCGTCGTCGAGGCGGCCGAACTTCAGGGCGGCGGTGTCGAGGATGTAGTTCTGGTGCAGCTTCCACGGCTTGGTGTCGGCCTGCTTCGGCAGCAGGTGCGCGGCGCGGGTGACGTAGCCGGAGGTCAGCGGCAGGGTCGGCTCGGTGTTGAGCCGGCCGGTATCCGCCAGGGGCTCGCAGCGCGCGAAGCCGTTGGCGTCCATGTGGTTGATGAGCCGGCAAAGATAGCGCGCGGTCAGCTCGCTCTTCAGGGTCCACGAGGCGTTGGTGTAGCCGATCGTCACTGCGAAGTTCGGCACGCCCGACAGCATCATGCCCTTGTACAGGAACGTGTTCTCCGGCTCGACCGCACTGCCGTCGACGGAAAGCGTCATCCCGCCGATCATCTTCATCCGGAGGCCCGTGGCGGTGACGACGATGTCGGCCGGCAGCGTCTTGCCGGAGGCGAGCCGGACGCCGTCCTCGGTGAAGCTGGCGATCGTGTCGGTCTCGACCGAGGCGGCGCCGGAGCGGATCGCCTTGAACAGGTCGCCGTCCGGCACGAGGCAGAGGCGCTGGTCCCACGGCTTGTAGCTCGGGGTGAAGTGCTTGGCGACGTCGTAGTCGGGGCCGAGCTGCGCGCGCACGCCGTCGAGGATGCGCTTGGTCATCGCCGCCGGCTTCTTGCGCGCGAACTGGTAGAAGAAGATGCCGAGCGCGACGTTCTTCGCCCGCGTCAGCCGGTGGGCGAGGCCGGCCGGCAGCTTTTCGCGCAGCCAATGCGCGATTCTGTCCCGGCTCGGCAGGGCGACGATGTAGGTCGGCGAGCGCTGCAGCATCGTGACGTGCTGCGCGGTCTTGGCCATCGCCGGCACCAGCGTCACCGCGGTGGCGCCCGAGCCGATCACCACCACGCGCTTGCCGTCCCAGGACAGGTGCTCGGGCCAGGCCTGCGGGTGCACCACCGGCCCGGCGAAGCGCTCGCGCCCGGGAAAGTCCGGGCTGTAGCCGTGGTCGTAGGCGTAGTAGCCGCTGCACACCGACAGGACCGCGCAGGTGTAGCGCACCGGCTCGGCGGCTTCGCCGACCTCGGCGTCGAGGGTCCACAGGGCGGCGGCCGAATCCCAGGCCGCCCGCATCACCCGGGTGCCGAAGCGGATCTTTTGGTCGATGCCCTCGGCCTGCGCGGTCTCGCGGACGTAGCTCAGGATCGAGGCGCCGTCGGCGATCGCCCGGTCGCTGCGCCAGGGGCGGAAGCTGAAGCCGAAGGTGTAGAGGTCGGAATCCGAGCGCAGGCCGGGATAGCGGAACAGGTCCCAGGTGCCGCCGATCGCGTCGCGGCTTTCCAGGATGGCGTAGGTCTTCCGCGGGCACTCGGTCTGCAGGTAGTGCCCCATGACGATGCCGGAGAGCCCGGCGCCGACGACCAGCACGTCGAAATGCCGGGCGGCGTCCGCGGCGGAGGCGGGCGCCCGAGGCGGACTCGTGGGGTGCGAGGCGTCGTTCATGGCATCGGGCTCCGGCGGTTTCGCGCGTCGCCCCGATTTAAGGTGGACACCTTATAGACGTCAACGGGCTACCACCGTAAAATGCATCTGGCGCGAAACGTGATGGTGCCGGACGCGCCCCGCGCTCGGCGGATCGCAGGCCGGATCAGGGTGCAGGTGGATCGATGGGGCGGCCAAGTCGGACGGCGGGCCTGAGGCGATGAGGGCGGGGCGATGAGGACGGGCCCTGCGGCGCGCGCGAAGGATCTGCCGAAGGGCGTTGCCGGGGCCGCGGGCAGGAGCGGCGCGACGCGCGTCGCGAAGCCCGGCACGCGCGACCGCGTGCTCGCGGCCTGCCGCGACCTGTTCAACGAGCGCGGTCCGGCCGCCGTCACCACCGCCGAGATCGCCGCCGCGGTCGGCATCAACGAGGGCAATCTCTACTATCACTTCCAGCGCAAGGAGCAGATCCTGGAGGCGCTGTTCTCGGCCTTCGAGCAACGGCTCGAGGCGGTGGCGACGGCCTACGCGACGCAGGCGGGCGAGGCGCGCTACGCCCCCTACCTCGCCGGCTGGTTCACGCTGATGTGGGAGTGGCGCTTCTTCTACCGCGACGGCGGCACGATCTTCCGGCTCGCGCCGGCCCTGCGGCCGCGGCTGAAGACGGTCAGCGATTCCGGCCAGGACCACGTCCGGCAGGCGCTCGCCGGGATGAAGGCGGCGGGCCTGCTCAGGGCAGGCCCGGCGGAGACCGAGCACCTGATCGTCAACGCCTGGATCGTCTCGACCTACTGGATCGACTACCTGCGCTCGCGCCGCGGCCTCGGCGAGGTCCGGCGCGAGCACCTGGATTGGGGCGCGGCCCAGGTGGCGAGCCTGTTCCGGCCCTACCTGACCGAGGCCGGGCTCGCCGCCGCCGCGCTGGCCTGAGCCGCCGGCGGCTCAGGCCGCGCGGTAGCGCTCCGCCGCATGCGGCCGCCCGAGATTGGGCAGCATCGCCTGGCGCCCGGCCTCGTAGGCGCTCCACTGCCCGGCATCGGGCAACGGCGGGATCGTCACGGTCTCGCGCCGGTCGAAGCCGACGAGGGCGGCGTCCACCAGCTCGCCGACCTCCATGACGTTGTCGAGGGTGTTCACGTCGGCGCCGGAGCGCTCCCAGATCTCGGTGCGGGTGGCGGCCGGCAGCACCGCCTGGACGTGCACCCCCTTGGGCCCGAGCTCGAGATGCAGCCCCTGGCTGAGATAGAGCACGAAGGCCTTGGTCGCCCCGTACACCGACATGCCGAGTTCCGGGGCGAGGCCGACGACCGAGCCGATGTTGATGATCGCGCCGGTGCCGGCCCGGACGAAGCGCGGCGCCGCGGCGTTGGCGAGCCGCGTCAGCGCGGTGACGTTGAGGGCGATGAGGGCGGCGAGCGGACCGGGATTCTGATCGACGAAGGGCCCCAGCACCGCCGCGCCGGCATTGTTGACGAGCACGCCGATGCGCGCGTCCTCACGCAGGTGCGCCTTGACGCCGGCGAGGTCGGCCTCCACGGTCAGGTCGGCCTGGACCACGTCCACGGCGATTCCGGCCTCGCGCCGCAGCCGGTCGGCGAGGGCTTCGAGGCGCTGCCCGTCGCGGGCGACCAGCACGAGGTCGTGGCCGCGCCGCGCGAAGCGGTCGGCATAGGTGGCACCGATCCCGGACGAGGCGCCGGTGACGAGAACTGCGGGCTTGGTGGACATGGCCGATCTCTCCTGCTCGAACATGATGGTCATCATGTATAAGCCGACATGATGACCATCATGGTCTGCGTCAAGCGCGGTGATCGGGGCCGGTGTGAGGTGGCGCACAGGGCGCGGTTTTCGCCGGATCGGATGCGAGCCGGCGGCTCAGCAAGCCGACGTCATGCGCCGCGACCGAAGCGGAAGCGCCTCTCCCTCCCCCCGACGGATCTCGGGCCTGCCCGAGATCCGCACCGTGTGTGCCCAAATCGGGCGGGCCCGACTTGGGTGCGGGGGAGGGTGGCCCGCGAAGCGGGTCGGGAGAGGGGAGCGCGCTGTCCGGATATGGCGCTCCCCTCACCCGACCCTCGCTGACGCGAGGCTCACCTTCCCCCGCAGAGGGGGGAGGGAAGTTGGGGTGGATTCACCGTCGCCTGGATGGATGAAGGCTGTTGCCCGTCTGAGCCGGGGGGCGGATCAGCGATGCGCAGAGACGGGTTTGCTGGCCGAGCCCTGTTCCGCGCCGCGCGGGCGGAACGCCCGGCTGCCGAGAGCGAAGAAACCCACGGCCCCGCCGATGACGACGCCGACCAGCAGAAGGAGGAGATTCGTGTCGGGCATCGCTCAACTCTCGCTCTGGATGAACCGAATGACGAACTGCCCGGAGGCGGGCAGCGCGGCGCCGAGGAGCATCCACCAGATGGCTTCGCCCTGCGGCCAGTTGTGATCCTTGACGTAGGGTACGATGAAGGCGGCACCTACGATAGCGATCCCGAGCGTGTTCGAGAAGCTGCCATAGAGCTTGATGTGCTCATTCCAACGCTTGGCCTCGAGCTTCCTGAGATCGGGCTTGAGTTCGATCCGCCTCCGCCGATGCGAGAAGTACAGTCGCAGAGCCGCGGCCGCAAAACCGGCCAGGGCGCCGAGAAGGGGAAGGGCCAGCCTGGTTCCGGTTCGGTCGGCGATCCAGTTGGCCGAGCCGTCGAGCAGACCTGCGAGGTCGCCGGGCATCGATTTCCCCCTCGGAGACCTGCGCCGGGAAACGGGCGCTCCCGACCGGCGGGACAATGTGCGTCGTAGGCGGATGGACGCCGCCGTCGCCAAGCTTGGACGCGGCCCGTTGGTGGACACGCACCGGCCGTGCGATCGAACGCGACGAAAACGGCCGGTGCTGGACGCCTCGGGGCGGGACGACGCCTGTCAGGGGTGGCTTCCCTCCCCCCGCACCCAAGTCGGGCCTGCCCGACTTGGGCACACGGGGTTGCGGATCTCGGGCAAGCCCGAGATCCGTCGGGGGGAGGGAAGAGGCGGTGGCGTGATCGTCCAAGAGATGGGTGAAGGCCGTCGCCGATCCGGGACGTGGCGCCGCGAGGTGCGACGCCCGGCCCGCCCAGCGGCGACCTCCGCTACGCCGTCTCAGGCGGTGGCTTCGCCGTACAGCGTCTCGACGTGTTCCCAGTTCACGAGGTTCTCCAGGAACGCCTTGAGGTAGTCGGGGCGGCGGTTGCGGTAGTCGATGTAGTAGGAGTGCTCCCACACGTCGACGCCGAGGATCGGCTTGGCGCCGTGCACCAGCGGGTTCTCGCCGTTCGGGGTCTTCATGATGGCGAGCTTGCCGTCCTTGACCGCGAGCCAGGCCCAGCCCGAGCCGAACTGGCCGATGCCGGCCTGGATGAAGTCCGCCTTGAACTTCTCCGCGCCGCCGAGATCCTCGTCGATCTTCTTGGCGAGGCTGCCCGGGATCGCGCCGCCGCCGTTGGGCTTCATCCACTGCCAGAAGTGCAGGTGGTTGAAGTGCTGGCCGGCGTTGTTGAACAGCGGCTGGTTGTTGCCGTAGCTCGCCGTGACGATCTCCTCGACGCTCTTGCCCTCGAGACCGGTGCCCTCGAGCAGCTTGTTGCCGGTGTCGACGTAGGCCTTGTGGTGCTTGTCGTGGTGGAACTCGAGGGTTTCCTTCGACATGTACGGGGCCAGCGCGTCGTAGGCGTAGGGCAGTTCCGGCAGGGTGAAGGTCATCAGATTCTCCGTCTTGTCGAGGTCTTCTGGACGGGCGTGCGGAATCGTGCCGCGCGCCGCGCTCGACGGGGTAACGACCGGAAGGTAAGTCGGTGCCCCCGCCGCGGCAACGCCGGAACCGGCACGAAGCCCGTGGAAACCGCTACGCCGCGGGGCCGACTCCGGGTCGCCGGCGTTTTGCAAAACGCCGGCAAGGTCTTACTACGATCCTGGCGTATCCGGCCCCGACTTCGAGAGTTCCATGATCATTGCGCTGTTCGCGCTCAGTGCCGCGATGGTGATCGGCGGCGTCGTCGCCGTGATCCAGGGGTTCCCCTTCGTCCGCCTGGAGAGCGGGCTCTCCATGGTGATCGCGGGCGCGACCGTCGCCTCGGCCGGGGCGGTGCTCTCCGGCCTCGCGGTGGTGGCGATGGGCCTGCGCCGGGTCGCCCACGCCTTCGACGCCCGCCGCATCGTCGACGCCGTCAGCACGATGCAGGACGGGGTCCGCCTGCCCCCGGCGGCCCCCGCGCCGGCGGCCCCCGCGCCGGCGTCCCTCGCGGTCCCGGCCGCGCCCGCGCCGACCGACCCGGCGCCGGCCCGCCCGATGCTGCCCAACGTGCTGGTGCCGGCCGCCGGCGCCGGCCTGCTCGGCGGCCAGAGCCGGACCGATCCGGTCTTCACGGAGGGCTACGCCGAGCCGTCGATCCCCGAGCCTTCGATGCCGGAGCCGGCCGAGGCCCATGCCGAGCCGGCGGTCCCGCACCCCGAACCGGCGGTCCCGCCCCCCGCGGCGCACGAGCCGGAGCCCGCCGCCCCGATGCCGGCCGAGGCGCAGGCCGAGCCGGAGCTGCCGCTCCCCGGCCTCACGCCGCCGGAGCCGGAGCCGGCCGCGCACGTCCCGCCGCCCCCGCCTCCGCTCGCCCCCGAGCCGGAGGACGACCTGTTCGCCCCGACCGAGCCGCCGGCCCTGCGCCGGAGCCTCGATGCCGAGCCCGCGCGGGAGGCCCCCGAGCCCGAGCCGGACACCCGCGAGGTCGTCGGCCGCTACGCCTCGGGCGGCAACACCTACGTGATGTACGCCGACGGCGCGATCGAGGCGGACACGCCGCAGGGCCGCTTCACCTTCGCCTCCCTCGACGAGCTGAAGGCCTTCGTCGAGGGCGGCGGCGAAGCCGGCAGCCGCGGCGCCGCCTGAAGGCGTTTCGCGCGCGCTCCCTCCCCCGCAGAGGGGGAAGGGGCACGTGCCCGTGCGTCAGCCCGGCGGGTCGAGGCTGGCGTTCCGCACCGGAAGCGGGGCCAGCATCGTGAGGGCGAAGCCGCCGGGGGCGTAGAGGGTCTCGACCTCGGCCTGCACCTGCGTCGTCAGCACCCGCTGCAGCAGGCGCGAGCCGAAGCCCTGGCGGCGGGGCGGCTCCACCGCCGGGCCGCCGCTCTCGCGCCAGGCGAAGCGCAGCATCCCGGCCGGGCCGCCCGGCAGGACCGCCCAGGCGACCGAGATCCGCCCGCGCCGGTTGGACAGCGCACCGTACTTGGCGGCGTTGGTGGTGAGCTCGTGGATCGCCATGCCGATCGGCACCGCGATCTCGGAGGGCAGCGCCGTGTCCGGCCCGTCGAGCACGATGCGGCCGTCGAGGGCCCCGTCCGCATCGGCGGCCTCGCCCTCGCCCGCCTGCGCCTCGGCGTAGGGGCGCAGCTCGCTCAGCAGCAGCGTGCGCAGGTCCGCCGTCTGCCAGGTCGCCTCGGTGAGCACCGAATGGGTGTGGGCGAGCGACTTGATGCGGCCGACGAAGGCTTCGTAGAAGCTCTCGATGCTGGACGCCGTCCGCGCGGTCGAGCCGACGATCGCCTGCACCGTCGCCAGGGTGTTCTTCACCCGGTGGTGCAGCTCGCGGATCAGCAGCGCCTGCCGCTCCTCGGCCAGGCGCTGGTCGGTAACGTCGGCGACGAGGCCGATCAGCCGCCGCGGCAGCCGGTTCGGGGCGTCGCGCTCGAAGCGGCCGGCGAGGTCGATGGTGCGCCACGCGCCGTCGCCGCGGCGGCGGATGCGGCCCGTGGTGTGCAGGATCGCGTCGTCGCGCAGCGCCTGCGAGATCGCCAGCCGCACCGCGGCGCGATCGTCCGGGTGCAACGTATTGCGGAGGAACTCGGTCTTGCCGATGGTGCCGTCCTCGGGCGTGTGCCCGAAGATCTCGAACATCCGCTCGTTCTCCCAGATCGCGTGGTCCTCGAGCATGTGCCACTCGAAGATCCCGAGCCGGGCGACCGTGGTCGCGACCCGCAGGCGCTGGTCGCGGGCGGCGAGCCCGTCGCGGGCCTCGACCCGCGTGGTCACGTCCTGCACCACGCCGACCATGCCGGTGCGGCGCCCGTCTTCGGCATGGACCGGGCGGCCGCGCACGTCGACGATGATCTCGCGCCCGTCCGCCTCCCGCGTCAGGCGGGTCTCGAAGCGGTAGGCGCCGTCGCGCGCCATCGCGTCCCGGACCACGGCCTGGATCCGGTCGGGCTCGCCCGCGGAGAGGCCGGCGCGCAGGATGTCCCAGGTCGCGGAGGAGCCGGGGGGATGGCCGAGGATCTGCGCGGCGCGGCGCGACAGCACGAGGCGGCCGGTGCTCCGCTCCCAGCGCCACTCGCCGAGGCCCGCCGCGGCGAGGTCCTGGCGGTTCTCCTCGGAGCGGGCCGCCTCGTCGGCATCCACCGCCTCGACGACGAGGACGGTCCCGCCGGCGCCGGAGCGGCGCACCCGCACCTCGACCGAGCCGCCGTCGGCATGGAGCCAGGGATGGATGCCGTCGGCGATCCGGCCGCCGCCGACGAGGTCGGCGGCCGGCCGCCCCGCGAGCGCGCCGGGTGGGTGGCCGAGCAGGGCGCAGAGCGCGGGGTTGGCGTCGCGCAGGCGCGCGCCGTCCTGCGACAGCACGGCCAGCCCGATGGCGGCCTCCTCGAAGGCCGCGCGCCGCGGGTCGTCCACCGGGCCGTGATCGTCCCTGTCGGTCACACCGTCCCCTCGAACGCGCGGTCGCGCCGTCTCGAAAAGCGTCGCCCCGACGGAGGCACCGAGCGGGCGCCCGACAGGAGCGCGCCCAAGATGGGGCCGGGGCCGAAGCGGGGCAAGTCGCCCAGCGGCGCCTGCGGCTTCGACAACAGCTTAGTTGACCCCGTCGCCCCGGCCGATCCTCGAAGAAAGCCGCCGAACGCCGCCCGAGGCCGCCGCGAGGATCGTGCGGGTCGCCTGCGCGGGCCACCGGCGCTCTCCTCCGGCTCCCGGTGGCCGGCCCCGCGACCTCACGCATCGTCGCCTGCGGACGGGGCCTCAGCCCGGCGCGACGCGCGCGAACTCGAGGTAGGTCGGGCGGCGCCCGGCCGCGATCGCCTTCGCCTCGTAGCGGGTGCCGGGCCAGCCGGGATAGGGCTGCGTCCAGTCGGCGGCCGTGCGCGCCGTCCAGCGCAGGTGCGGGCAGCGGGCGGTGCGGACCAGGGTCCAGCCGACGTAGTCATCGATGTCGCTGGCGAAGCGGAACAGGCCGCCGGGCCGCAGCACCCGGGCGATCTCGGCGAGCGACTCGTCCGAGACGAAGCGGCGCTTGCGCTGGCGCCGCTTCGGCCAGGGATCGGGGTAGAGCAGGTAGACCCGCGCGAGGCTGGCTTCCGGCAGGGCGGCGAGCAGCGGCGACACGTCCTCGTCGCGGATGCGGACGTTGCGCAAGGCCCGCTCGTCGACGGCGCGCAGCAGCTTGGCGACGCCGTTGACGAAGGGCTCGGCGCCGATGATGCCGATCTCGGGATGGGCCGCCGCCTGCGCCGCCAGGTGCTCGCCGCCGCCGAAGCCGATCTCGAGCCAGACCTCCGACGGGCCTCGGGCGAGGCCGGGAAACAGCGTCGCCGGGTCGAGGGGGCGGCCGTCGGCGGGCGGGTCGACGCGCAGGCGCGGGAGCAAGTCCGACAGGCGCTGCTCCTGCAGCCCGCGCAGGCGCTTGCCCTTGCGTCGGCCGAAGAAGGCCCGCTCTGAGGCGTCGGCCGGGAGGCTGGTGTCGGTCACGGGGAAACTCGTTGGGAGGCTCACGCCTCGATCGGCGACCGGATCGGGCGCAGGCCCCTCTCCCGTTCGGGAGAGGGGGCCGCCGGCGCGGGGTCGAAACCCTTACGCCAGGGCCGATCTCAGCTTGTCGGCGAGGTCGGTGCGCTCCCAGGAGAAGCCGCCGTCGGCGTCCGGGGCGCGGCCGAAATGGCCGTAGGCCGAGGTGCGGGCGTAGATCGGCTTGTTGAGGCCGAGCGCCAGGCGGATGCCGCGGGGCGAGAGGTCGAGGGCGTCCATCAGCACGCCCTCCAGCTTGGTCTCGTCGACCTTGCCGGTGCCGTGCAGGTCGACGTAGATCGACAGCGGCTTGGCCACGCCGATGGCGTAGGCGAGCTGGATCGTGGCGCGCGAGGCGAGGCCGGCGGCGACGACGTTCTTGGCGAGGTAGCGCGCGGCATAGGCCGCCGAGCGGTCGACCTTGGTCGGGTCCTTGCCCGAGAAGGCGCCGCCGCCGTGGGGCGCCGCGCCGCCGTAGGTGTCGACGATGATCTTGCGGCCGGTGAGGCCGGCATCGCCGTCGGGGCCGCCGATGACGAACTTGCCGGTCGGGTTCACGTGCCAGACCGTGCCCTCGTTGATCCAGCCCTCGGGCAAGGCCGCGCGGATGTAGGGCTCGACGATGGCGCGCACGTCGGCCGAATCGAGCGACTCGTCCAGATGCTGGGTCGAGAGCACGATCTGCGTCGCCTCGACCGGGCGGCCGTTGGCGTAGCGCACCGTGACCTGGCTCTTGGCGTCGGGGCCGAGCTTGGCCGCGTCGCCCTGCCTGGCCTTGCGGGCGTCGGCGAGGTCCTTGAGGATCTTGTGGGCGTAGAAGATCGGGGCCGGCATCAGCTCCGGGGTCTCGTCGGCGGCGTAGCCGAACATGATGCCCTGGTCGCCCGCGCCCTCGTCCTTGTTGCCGGCCGCGTCCACGCCCTGGGCGATGTCGGCCGACTGGGCGTGCAGGTAGATCTGCACGTCGTTGTTCTTCCAGTGGAACCCGGACTGCTCGTAGCCGATGTCCTTCACCGCCTCGCGGGACAGCGCCTCGAGGTCCTTGAAGGTCACCGAATCGGGGCCGCGGACCTCGCCGGCGATCACGACGCGGTTGGTCGTGGTCAGCGTCTCGACGCCGAGGCGGGCTTCCGGCATCGCGGCGATGTAGGCATCGACCACGGTGTCGGAGATCCGGTCGCTCACCTTGTCGGGGTGGCCCTCGGAGACGGATTCGCTCGTGAACAGGAAGTCCGAACGCGGCATCGTGAGAGCACCCCGGTTGACGGGTGCGCCTTCCTGATCGCGGCGCTTGACCCGGTTGTGAGGGCCGGAGTTCTGGCACCGGCTCCCGGCAGGGTCAAGGTGGAATGCCGAACGGATCCGTTATACCGTACGAAGCGGACGGCCGATCGGTCCGAAGGTGCTACCACAGGGACGCGGTGGCCTCAGCCGCTCAACTTGCGCTCGAGGGCCTGGACCGCGGCGGCGAGGTCGCGCCGCGTGTCGGCCGAGCAGTTCTCGGAGACGTGGCGGGCCACCATCTCGGCCACGCCCTGCCAGCCGGCGTCGAGCGGGCGCTGCGGCGTGTCGCCGAAACCCTCGACGGCGTGGTCCTCGTCCCGGGGCATCCCGTTGAAGAAGTGGTCCAGCGGCACGCCGGTCATGCGCGAGAAGATGTCGAGATGGATCGCGCTGATGCGGTTGGTGCCCTTCTCGTACTTCTGCAGCTGCGCCGCGGACATGCCGAAGCTCTGGGCGACGCGGCGCTGGGTCAACGACGCCTTGCGCCGTTGTTCCGCGATGCGTTGCCCGACATAAACGTCCCGTTGATCCGTCTTCTGGCCTGCCATCACTCGTCTCGCGTGCGCGCCCCCAAGGACGCGGAATCATCGACCATCCGCGACCTCGCCCTGCGCAAGCTTAGCTGCCGGCGCACGGCTTGTCACCCTCATAACCCGTTGGCTCTCCAGCGGTATCCGCCTGCATGGATGCCGCCGCGATCGCACCGCCGGCCAAGCTCGGCCGTTCTCCGATCCGCTTTACGAGAATTCCGTTGCCGCGGCAACGGTTTCGCGGGGCCGGCGTCCCGGAGGCCTCCCATCCCGTGCGGGCCTCCCATCTCAGGAACGTCCGCGTCCCTGCGCGGTCGCCGCCCGGCGCAACGCGTCAGCGAGGGCCCCCCCCGATTCCGGCGCCGGCGCGGCGGCGGATCGCGGCGCGGGCCCGCGCGTCGACGCCGCGCGCTCCTGGCGTGCCTGGTCCTGGCGTGCCTGGTCTTGGCGCCCCTGCTCGCGGCGCGCCGGCCGCTCGCCGTCCTCCGCGCGCATGCTCAGGGCGATGCGCTTGCGCGCCGGGTCGACCTCGACGACGCGGACCTGCACCACGTCGCCGGGCTTCACCACCTCGCGTGGGTCCTTCACGAAGCGGTCGGCGAGCACCGAGATGTGCACCAGCCCGTCCTGATGCACCCCGACATCGACGAAGGCGCCGAACGCGGCCACGTTGGTGACGACGCCCTCGAGCCGCATGCCGGGCTTCAGGTCCGCGATCGTCTCGACGCCGTCCTGGAAGGTCGCGGTGCGGAAGGCCGGGCGCGGGTCGCGGCCGGGCTTCTCGAGCTCGGCGATGATGTCGCCGATCGTCGGCAGGCCGAAGGTGGCGTCGACGAATGCCCGCGGGTTCAGCGCCCTGAGCACGCCCCCATTGCCGATCAGGGCGCCGATCGGCTGGCCGGTGGCGGCCAGGATCTTCTTCACCACCGGATAGGCCTCCGGGTGCACGCCGGAGGCGTCGAGCGGATCGCTGCCGCCGCGAAGCCGCAGGAAGCCGGCGGCGAGCTCGTAGGCCTTCGGCCCGAGGCCGGCGACCTTCCTCAGCGCGGCGCGCGAGCGGAACGGGCCGTTGGCGTCGCGGTGCACGACGATGTTGGCCGCCACCCGCTCGCTCAGCCCCGAGACCCGGGCGAGCAGCGGCGCGGAGGCCACGTTGACGTCGACGCCGACGCCGTTGACGCAATCCTCCACCACCGCGTCGAGCGAGCGCGACAGCTTCCCCTCGGCAAGATCGTGCTGGTACTGCCCGACGCCGATCGCCCGCGGCTCGATCTTCACGAGCTCGGCCAGCGGGTCCTGCAGCCGCCGCGCGATCGAGACCGCGCCGCGCAGGGTCACGTCGAGGCCCGGCAGCTCGGCCGAGGCGTAGGCCGAGGCCGAGTAGACCGAGGCGCCGGCCTCCGAGACCATCACCTTGGTCAGCGTCAGCTCCGGGTGCTTGCCCAGCAGCTCGGCGGCCAGCCTGTCGGTCTCGCGCGAGGCGGTGCCGTTGCCGATGGCGATCAGCTCGACCCGATGCGCGCGGCACAGCTTGGCCAGCGTCGCCAGGGCGCCGTTCCAGTCGCGCCGCGGCTCGTGCGGGAAGATCGCGTCGGTGGCCACGACCTTGCCGGTGGCGTCGACCACCGCGACCTTCACGCCGCTGCGGAAGCCCGGATCGAGCCCGAGCGTCGGCCGCGCGCCGGCGGGCGCGGCCAGCAGCAGGTCGCGCAGGTTGCCGGCGAAGACCGAGATCGCGCCGGCTTCCGCCACCGCCCAGAGCCGGGCCCGCAGGTCCGTGTCGATCGCCGGCTTCAGCTTGGTCCGCCAGGTCTTGCGCACCGTCTCGGTGAGGAAGCGGTCGCCCGGCCGTCCGCGCTCGGCGATGCCGAAGGTCTGGGCGATCCGCGCCTCCTGCCAGCCCGGCCGGCCGGGCGGCGGCGTCTCGGCGTCGGTGAGGTCGAGATCGAGCACCTCCTCCTTCTCGCCGCGGAACAGCGCCAGGATCCGGTGCGAGGGCAGGCGGGCGAGCGGCTCCTCGAATGAAAAGTAGTCGGCAAACTTCTGCCCGGGCGCGGCCTTGCCCTTGCGCACCGAGGCGCGCATCCGCCCGCGCCGCCAGGTCTCCTCGCGCAGGCCGCCGACCAGCTCGGCATCCTCGCCGAAGCGCTCGATCAGGATCGCGCGGGCGCCCTCCAGGGTCGCCTCGACGTCGGGGAAGCCGTCCTTGCCCGAGAAGCTCTTCGCCGCCTGCTCGGGCGCCTGGTCCGGCCGCGCCAGCAGCACCTCGGCGAGCGGCCCGAGCCCGGCCTCGCGGGCGATCTGCGCCTTGGTGCGGCGCTTGACCTTGAACGGCGCGTAGAGGTCCTCGAGCCGCGCCTTGGTCTCGGCCGCCGCGATCTTCCGGGCGAGGTCCGCATCGAGCTTGCCGAGGGCCCGGATCGCGTCCTGCACGGCGGCGCGGCGCTCCTCGAGGTCGCGCAGGTAGCCGAGGCGCTCCTCCAGGGTGCGCAGCTGCGCGTCGTCCAGCGCCCCGGTCGCCTCCTTGCGGTAGCGGGCGACGAACGGCACCGTCGCGCCGCCGTCGAGGAGGTCGACCGCCGCCCTCACCTGCGCCTCGGCGACGCGGAGCTCGGTGGCGATGCGCTGCGTGATGCCGATCATCCGGTCGCGTCCTGCAGATGGCGTGGGGCGCGGTGTCTAACCCGGATGGGGGAGGGGGGCCAGAGCGGGCGCGGCCGGCGCGCGGGCCGGCTCCGCCTGCGGCGCCGCCTCCCCCGCGATCCCCGGAGGATCGTCCGCCGCGATCGCCGCGGCGATCGTCCTCGGGCTGCCGATCGTGGCGATCGGGCCGTCGCGAGCGATCGCGCTCTCGGGCATGCCGTGGCGGGGCGGCGGCTCGGGCGTGAGCACCATGGTGAGCCCGCCGGCGCGATGGATCGCGGCGAGCCCGCGGGCGCCGCCGTCGAGGGAGCCGGACAGCACCACGCCGATCATCCGCCCGCGGCCGTGCCGGGCCACGGAATGGAAGAGCAGGTCGACCGTGCGGTTGCTGTGCAGCCGCATCGGGTCGGCGACGATCTCGCCGAAGCTGCGGTCGGCCAGGATCGGGTGCCGGGCCGGCTCGCCGATGTCGATGCGGCCCGGCTCGAAGCGTTCGCCCGCGTCCGCGATCAGGACCGGGTGCGGGCAGGCCTGCGCCAGGATCGCGCGGAGGTGGCTCGGCCGGTCCCAGGGGCGGAGCAGCACGAGGAGGACGGCCCGGAGCGGCGCCGGGAGGGCGACGAGGAGCGCCCGGATGTCGCGAAGGCCCTCGGCCCCGGAGGCGCCGACGCCGACGAACCGGGGCCAGTCACCGGCGGGCATGGGCGCACGGCAGCATCGGGCCGGGCCCGGGCGCCACGCCGGACGGCGAGAATTTTTTGGCCCCACGGTCCGGGGCATGGGGTGCCGGCGCGCCGCGTCAGTTCAGCCGCCAGATCGCCGCGTTGAGGAGGCTCGCGAAGGCGACCCAGGCGGCGTAGGGCAGCAGCAGGGCCGCCGCGATCCGGTCGATCCGCCAGCTCAGGCGGATCGACCACAGGATCATCACGAGGAGGGCCGCCACCACCACCAGACCGGCACCCAGCGCGTGGCGGGCGAAGAACACCGGCGTCCAGGCGGCGTTGAGCGCGAGCTGCACGCCGAAGGCGGCGATCGCCAGCCACCAGCCCCGGCGCGACGGGCCGGTGGCCGGGCGGGCGCCGAGCAGGCGCCAAGCTGAGACGACCATCAGCACGTCGAGGATCGTCCAGGCGATCGGGAAGGCCGCGTTCGGCGGGTTGAAGGCGGGCTTGGCGAGGCCGGCGTACCACCCGTCGATCTCGGGGGCCGTCGACAGCCCGCCGATGAGCGAGGTCGCCCCCACCGGCAGGATCGCGGCGGGCAGGCGCAGCCACCTGGGAAGGGCCGGGCGGATCGGAACCCGCGGCGGCGAGGCTTGCGTGGACGAGGCCTGCGTGGACGCGGCGCGGCTGGCGGTCTGCATGGACGAAACCCGACGGGGACCTCGGAGGCGGCCCCGGCCCGGATCGTGGCAGCCGCGGCGTTCGGAGGCTATAGGAAACCCGCGCGTCTTCCTCCCCTCGTGCGGGGAAGGGACGATGAAGGGAAGGGAAGGGACGCGGCGCGAGCCGCATCCGGACCGTCGAACGATCTCCCGCCACGCAACATCGGACGCGGCCATGACCTCACGCAACCCGACGGACGACGCCGACCCTCGCGCCGCCGGATGGTCGAAGCGGACGCTCGCCGCCCAGGCGATGGGGCATGTCGAGCCGGTGACCCGCGCGGTGGTGGCGCCGCTGCACGTCTCGACCACCTTCATCCGCGACCCTGACAACGGCTATTCCTCCGGCTTCTCCTACGCGCGGCCCGACAACGCGACGGTGCGCGAGGCGGAAGCCGTGCTGGCGATGCTGGAGGAGGCGCCGGCCGCGATGCTGTTCGGCTCCGGCATGGCGGCGGCGACGGCGGTGTTCGGCGCGCTGGAGCCCGGCGACCACGTGGTCGCGCCGGCGGTGATGTACTGGGCCCTCAAGCGCTGGCTGCGCGAGGAGGCGCCGCGGCGCCGGCTCGACCTCGATTTCGTGGCGATGGACGACCTCGACGCCCTGCGCGCCGCGATGCGGCCGGGCCGGACCAAGCTCGTCTGGATCGAGACTCCTGGCAACCCGCTCTGGACGGTCACCGACATCGCCGCCGCGGCCGAGATCGCCCATGCGGCCGGGGCGCGGCTGGCGGTCGACTCCACCGTCGCCTCGCCGTTCCACACCCGGCCGCTGCGGCTCGGCGCCGACCTCGTCATGCATTCCGGCACCAAGATCCTGAACGGCCATTCCGACGTGATCGCCGGCGTGCTCGCCACCGCCGCCCGCGACGCCGCCTGGACCCGGATCGGCGCGATCCGCGCGAGCGGCGGCGCGATCCTCGGGCCGTTCGAGGCCTACCTCTTGATGCGGAGCCTGCGCACCTTCCCCCTGCGCGCCGCCGCGCAATCGGCCGGCGCCCTCGACCTCGCGGGCCGCCTCGCCCGGCACGCCCACGTCGCCCGGGTGCTCTATCCGGGGCTCCCCGAGGATCCGGGCCACGCGGTCGCCGCGCGGCAGATGGACCAGGGGTTCGGGGCGATGCTGTCGATCCGGGTGGCCGGGGGCGAGGCCGCGGCGATCGCCACCGCCGCGCGCGTGCGCCTGTGGAAGCGCGCGACCTCGCTCGGCGGCGTCGAGAGCCTGATCGAGCACCGCGCCTCGGTCGAGGGACCGGGCACGCCGTGCCCGCCCGACCTGCTGCGCCTCTCGACCGGGCTCGAGGACCCCGACGACCTGTTCGCCGACCTCGACGCGGCGCTCCGGGCCGCCCACGCGGGCCCCTGAGCGTGGCGGGCTCGGATTCCTGTCCCGCGGGCGGGACCCTCCGGCGTGCCGCGCGTTGTGCCTCACAGCTTCCGAGCATCCCACGCCGAGAGACGACGAGCGGACCATGACGACACGCATCCTTGCCGGCGCCGCGCTCACCGGGGCCCTGGCGCTCGCCCTCCTCGCCGCACCGGCGGCTTCCACCGCCGCGCGGGCCGACACGGTCCCGAACCTCGACATCAAGAAGACCTGCCAGTCGGCGAGCCGGGCCAACGTCAGCGTCAGCGACAACGCCAACATCGAGGGCTGCCTGCGCTCGGAGCGGGACGCGAAGAAGGAGGCCGAGCGCCGCTGGGGCGACTACACGCCCTCGGCCAAGCGCCAGTGCGAGGACCAGTACAAGGCCGGCGGCTACCCGTCCTACGTCGAGATGGTGACCTGCCTCGAGCTCGCCAGCGGCACGGTGCCGACCCAGCCGAATTCCGGCGGCACCGCCACCGGCGGTCCCGGCGCGCCGGGCGGCAAGGCGGCCCCGCAGGAAGCGGGAAGCCAGAACCTCACGCGCGAGCCGGCCGCGAGCCAGCGCACCAACCCGATCGAGGTGCTCGAGAAGAAGTAGCGCCCGCGATGTCGGAAAGACCGCTTCTCGCCGGCCGCCGCGCCGTGGTGTTCGACGCCTACGGCACCCTGTTCGACGTGCATTCGGCGGTGCAGCGCCATGCCGACGCCGTCGGGCCGGCGGCGTCGCGGCTGTCGGAGCTGTGGCGGGTGAAGCAGCTCGAATACAGCTGGACCCTGTCGCTGATCGGCCGCACCGCCCCGTTCTGGCAGCTCACCGAGCGGGCCTTGGACTTCGCCCTGGCGAGCCACCCGGACGTCGACGTGGGCCTGCGCGACCGGTTGCTCGACGCCTATCGCGACCTCGACGCCTACGGGGAGGTGCTGGGCGTGCTGGAGCGTCTGCGCGCGCGCGGCCTGTCCACCGCCATCCTCTCCAACGGCGACGACGCCATGCTCGGCCGCTCGGTCGCCTCGGCCGGCCTCGCGTCCCGCCTCGACGCGGTGCTCTCGGCCGACGCGGCCGGCGTCTTCAAGACCCATCCGCGCGCCTACGCCGTGGCGCTCGACGCCCTCGGCGTGCCCGCCGAGGCGGTGCTGTTCTGCTCCTCGAACCGCTGGGACATCGCCGGCGCCACCGCCTTCGGCTTCGCCTGCGCCTGGATCAACCGCACGGGGAAGCCGGACGAGTACGCCGACCTCGCGCCGGTGGCGGTGCTGTCGGATCTCGCGGGCTTGTTCTGAGGCGGGGCGTCGGCTCCCCCATCTCACCTGGATCGCATGGGGTGCGGGTTCCCCTCTCCCCGCACGCGGGGAGAGGCCCGGCTGCACCTCGTCGTGCAGCCGGGAAGCGCAGGCGAAGCCGAAGCGGCGGTGAGGGGAAGGCACCGGACGAGGCTCCGCCGTCGAAGCCCCCTCACCGTCGGCTGCCGCCTCGCCGCGCCGACGACGGGGTCGTCGCGGCCCTCTCCCCGCGTGCGGGGCGAGGGGATGCGCGCGGGGCGCACCGCCATGGTCCTGTAAGGCTCCCGCGCGTCGACCGACCCCTCACTTCACCACGATCCAGTCCTCCACCACCAGGGCGTCGAGGCCGGTGGTGGTGAACATCAGGATCGCGTCCTCCGCCGTGTGGAGGATCGGCTTGCCCATCACGTTGAAGCTGGTGTTGAGCAGGATCGGCACGCCGGTGATCTCGGCGAAGGCGGCGATCAGCGCGGCGTAGGCCGGGTTGCGCGCCGGCGTCACGCTCTGGAGCCGGCCGGTGCCGTCGGCGTGCACCACCGCCGGGACCTGGTCGCGCTTGGATTCGCGCCAGACCAGGGTGCGCTCCATGTACGGGCTGTCGGCGTAGGCCTCGAACCAGTCGGGGCCGGCCTCGGCCAGGATCGAGGGGGCGAAGGGCCGGAAGGCCTCGCGGTACTTCACCTTGGCGTTGAGCGCGTCCTTCGCGCCCGCCGGCCGCGGGTCGGCGAGGATCGAGCGGTTGCCGAGCGAGCGCGGGCCGAACTCGGCCCGGCCCTGGACCCAGCCGACGAGGCCGCCGGCCGCGAGGATCCGCGCCGCCTCCCGGGTCGCCGCCGCATGGCCGACCTTGCGCGCGCGCGGCTCCCACTCGGCCAGCCGCTCCATCGGCGCGGTCGAGACGCGCGAGCCGAGATAGGGGGTGAGCGGGCGCGCCTCCGGCGCCGGCCCGGTCCAGCCTGGGTTGTCGGCGGCGTAGGCGAGCCAGGCCGCGCCGACGGCGTTGCCGTCGTCGCCCGGCGCGGACGGCACGTGCAGGCGGGAAAAGCTCGAGCGCTCGAGCACCCGCCCGTTGTAGGAGGAGTTGAGGCCGCAGCCGCCGGCGATCACCAGGTTCTCGTGCGGGCTGAGCGCCCAGGCCTCGGCGACGAGGATGTCCATCAACTCCGAAAACACCTCTTGGCCGCTCCTGGCGAGATCGGCCCAGCCGGCCTCGCCGAGATCGGCCGGGCGGCGGCTCAGGATCGTCGCGACCACGTCGCGCACGGTGGCGTCGTCGGTGAACTTCAGGCGGCCGCCCTCCGCCGTGTACAGGCGGCGCAGCTGCGCGACGAGCGCGGGATCGGAGCGGCCGTAGGGCGCGAGCCCCATGATCTTCCATTCCTCGCCCTTGAGCTGGTCGAAGCCGGCGAGGTCCGTGACGAGCCCGTAGAGGAAGCCGACCGAGCCGCGGCCGCGGTGGCGCCGCACCTCGGCGATGCGGCCCGCCTCCATCCGGTAGAGCGCGGCCGCGCCGGTCTCGCCCATGCCGTCGACGATCACCGCGGTCGCGTCCGAGAACGGGCTGCCCCACAGGGCGTAGGCGGCGTGGGTGAGGTGGTGGGGGAAGCGGTCCTGCCGCACGATCCGCGCGCGCGCCGCGCCGCCCCGGCCCCGCGTCTCCTGGTCGAGGGCCAGCAGCGTGCCGTAGCCGGCGCGCGCCTGGGCGATCGCCATCTCGGCCACGAAGATGCGCTCGGCGCGCTCGGGCACGAACGAGCGGTTGAGCACCGGCGCGTGCCGGCCCAGGGCTTCGAGGGTGAAGGCGCCGGTGCGCCCCTGCCCCTCGAGGAACTCGGTGAATTGCTGGCCCCAGGTCGAGGCGACGACGAGCTCGGAGCCTTCCGGCACGAGCTCGGCGAGCAGCCCGACCATGCGGGTGGCCGGGTCCGGCTCGCAGTTCGGGGCGCGCTTGTATTGCAGGAAGCGCTCGGCGCCCTCGGCGAACAGGACCGTGCCGTCGGGCCCGATCAGCGCGAGCGCCGGGTCGTGGAAGGTGGTGGCGAGGCCGAGATAATACCGCATCGCGGATCGGGTTAGCGCCGCGGCGCCGACCCGGCAACCTCCCGTCAGGCGCGCTGCGCCCGCTCCAGCCGGCGGGCGAGGCGGGTCGCGCCGTAGACCTCGCCGAGGCGCCGGCGGGCGGCGTGGACGGGAGGCGCCTCGCGCTCGGCATGGGCGGCGGCGATCACCCGCAGCGTCGCGGCGACGGAGCGCTCCAGGCGCTGCTCGTCGTGGGCCTTCACGGCGCGGGCCGGCACGGATTCGGTCATCGGGATGCCCCCTCGTGGTCCCGCCCTCGTCCGGACGGCGACCGTCGGCGACAGCATCCGGGGCGGGCTGGGCCGCAAGATGGCAGCTTGGCCGTAACCTGGCCGCTTGGCCCCGAGTCGGCCGCTCGATCATAAGGTGACGGCTTGGCCGCGGGAGCCGCCGCCGGCCTCAGGGCGCGGCGGAGGCCTCCTGCGCCCGCACGACCTCGCGGGCGGTGTCGAGCACGATCCGGCGGTCCGCGTCGCTGCGGATCGCGTCCCATAGCGTCAGCAGCTCCCGGGTTTCCTGGGCCGGGCAGCCGCCTTCCCGGGTGCTCACCAGCTCCTCGACGGTGCAGCCCAGGGCCGTGGCGATGCGCTTCAGCGTCTGAGCGGTGCGCTCCGACGGCAGGAGTTCTGTCATGCGTCGATCTCGATGGGGCATCGGCATCACGCGGCCCGGCGTGCGTGGGACGGCGCGGAAGGCCGGCATGCGGCAGGCCGGGTCGGGCGCCGGCCCGCGCCCGGGCGACCCGGCCGGTGCGCGGGTTGCATCGTGCGCCGGCCGCGGGGGGGCATGCCGGCGCCTGCGGTCGGACCGGGCGTCGTCACGGCCGCATCGCGATCCGCCGGCGGACGAGCCGGGATCGTCTTGCGGGTGCAGGCATCGTTGTTCGCAAGATCCAGCATGCGGGTTCCCGTGCGACGCGCTCGAGGTGCGTAGGATAATCGATCTATAAGTTACAGTGTATTTTGAATAAATACCTTACAAAGACCGTTCGCTATATATTCGGCAGCTCCGATCCGGCGACGATGCAGGATTTGGACCTACCTTCGAGACCGCCGATCGATGAGAGACCGGATATCGAATCCAAAATGGGATCGAAGTTGCACTCACATACGTTGGTATCCTGTTTTAAACTAGAAGTGTCAAATTCGCGCGATATTTATACTGTCTTGCGCTATATTGATAGCCAGCCCGGATAGGGCCCCGGCGCTCGGCCGGCAGGCCTCCGCATCCGGGCCCGCGGCCCCGAAGCGCCGCGGGCCCCTCACCGCCCGGGGCGCATTCAGCGCGGCCGGCCGGCGTCGCGCCGGGTCTCGGACGGCGCGCAGCCGTACAGCCGCCGGTAGCGCTGCCCGGAGTCGCTCATGTGGACGAACCCCCACCGCGCCGCGACCTCGGCGATCGAGAGCGTCGCGCCGCCGCGCGCGGTCAGGTCGTGGTGGACCTTCCGCAGGCGGCGATCGATGATGAACTGCACCGGCGTCTGCCCGATCGCCTGCCGGAACCTGTCCTGCAGCGAGCGGACGCTGATCCCGGCCGCGGTCGCGATGTCGGCCAGCGTCAGCGGGTCGGACAGGTGCGCCTCGATGTAGTCGAGGGCGGCGCGGATGCGCCGGAGCGGCACGTCCTGGCTCTCCTGCGGCGCCGGCATGTCCCGCTTCGGCCAGACCGAGAGCAGCTGGTAGCTCAGGATCTCCTGGATCAACGGGACGATCAGGTTCCCGCGCCGGCTCGGTCCGTGGCTGTGCGCATGGATCTGCCGCAGGGTGCAGAACAGCATCTGCACGCCGGGGGGCGTCATCGCGGCGATCGGCGCGAGCGGCGCGAAGCCGCGGTCGCCGCCGCCCGTCAGCGCCGCGTTGGCGGCCATCAGGGCGGCGACCGGGATCGTCCCGCTGATGGCGCCGAACCCGCTCGAGGCCTGGACCTCGCGCAGGTCCTCGAAGCCGACCAGCGTGGCGTGGGAGGGCAGGCCGATGGCCTCGCCGGCCCGGTAGCGGTAGGCGATGCTGCCGCTCGTGACGAAGCGGATGGTGACGAGGTCGGCGTCGAATTTCGGCTTGGTGACGAATCCGCTCGCCGAGGTGGTCTCCCACAGGCTGAAGGTCTCGCTCTGGCTGCCGGCGATGCGGATGTCGGGCGCCGCCGAGCGCAGGATGTCGAAGTTGACGGCGATGCCGCCGCGATCGTTGAACAGCTGGAGCTGCCGCAGCGAGCCGATGCGCGCGACGATGCGGTCCTGGGAGCGCAAGGCCGCCGGATCGCGCTGGGCGAGACCGCTCATCCGAGGGGCCTGACCGATCGGGGCGGCGTGGAAGCGGGGCGGCGCATCGTCGGGCAACTCGAAGTGGGGATCGGCTGTGCCGCCGGGGCGATCGACCGCCCCGAAACCGCGCGCCGCCGTGCGAGGGCCGTGCCGCGGCCGGCGGGCTACCAGGCGAGCCGCTCGATCACCGCGTCGGGCTGCACCGGCTGGCGCGCGAGCCAGGCGGCGACGTCGCCGAGGGTGTGGTGGGCGGCCGAGACGCCGAGCTCCTCGGCGTGGATGCCGCGGGCGACGAGCAGGCTGGCGATGCCGAACCCGCGCGCGCCGGCGATGTCGGTGCGGATCGCGTCGCCCACCGCCAGGACGCGGGCGGAATCGGGCGCGGCGCCCGCGTCGAGGCCGGCGGCGAGCGCGAGCGCGGCCTCGTAGACCGGCCGGTGCGGCTTGCCGGCATAGGTCACCGCGCCGCCGATCGCGGCATAGGCCTCGGCCAGCAGGCCGGCGCAGGGGATGAGCAGGCCGTCGCGCTCGACCACGAGGTCGGGGTTGGCGCAGATCATCGGCACGTCGCGGGCCCTCAGCGCGGCCAGCGTCGCCCGGTAATCCTCGGCCGTCTCGGTGGCGTCGTCGAACAGGCCGGTGTTGACCACGAGATCGCAGGCGTCGGCCGGCACCAGCGTGAGGTCGAGCCCCTCGAAGATCGGGCCGTCACGCTCCGGGCCGAGATGGTGGATCCGCGCGCCCGGCCGCCGGGCGATCAGCTCGCGGGTGAGGTCGCCCGAGGTCAGGATCGCGTCGTAGGCGGCGCGCGGCACGCCGTAGCCGTCGAGGATGCGCTGCACGCCGGCCCAGGGGCGGGGCGCGTTCGAGACCAGCACCACCCGGCGCGGGCGCGGGCCGGGCCGCTCGCGGAAGGCGATCAGCGCCGCGCCGGCGGCGGTGTGGGCGCGGGTGCCGTCGTGCAGCACGCCCCAGACGTCGCACAGGATCAGGTCGTAGGCATCCGCGATGCCGGACAGGCCGGGCAGCGTCGGGATCGGATCGGGCATCGGCGGTCTCGGGCGGATCTGTCGGGGAAGGCGCCGGCCGGGTTAGGCGCGCCGGCCGGGGTTGGCAATCGCGCGGGGCTTTGCGGGATCGGGCGACCCGGCGTAGCCTCGCGGCATGAACGTGACGGTCCCGATTCCCGACGACCTCGCCCGCCGCCTCGCCGCGGATGGCGGCGACCTCGCGCGCCGCGCGCTGGAGGCCTTCGCGGTCGAGGAGTTTCGCGCCGGGCGGCTGACGCCCCCCGAGTTGCGCACGCTGCTCGGGTTCGGCACCCGCGCGGCGCTCGACGCCTTCCTCAAGGCCCGCAACGTCTTCGTCGACGACGACCTCACCGACCCGGACGACGACCGCCGCGATCTCGACCGCCTCGGCCTGTGATCCGTTGCGTGCCGTCGCCGATGCCGGGCCGATCCATCATCTCGTGCTGATCGACCGGATCGCGGTGCTGCCGACGCTGCTGGCCGGGGTCGCGACCCCCGACACGGTATGCCGGGAGTGGCGCCATCCCGAAGCTCCCGCGGCCGTGCGACGCTGGATGTCGGCGCCGCCGGCCTGGCTCGCGGTCGAGCCCGATCCGGTCGGGTCGGACCCGTCGCTCGGGCCACTGGATGCCGGGGAACGGGAAGCCATCCGGCTGGCGACGGCGCCCGGGGCGGACCTGATCCTCATGGATGGCCGTGCCGGCGCCGCCGCCGCCCGGGCCAGGGGGGGCGCCGTCACGGGCACGCTCGGCATCGTCGACCTCGCCGTGCGGCGCGGCCTCCTCGATGTGCACGATGCCGTTTCACGGCTCCGGGCGACCAATTTCCGCTGCCGCCCGGCGCTGTTCGAGGCCCTGCTCGCCCGGCATCCTCGCCCCTGGCACGGCTTCTCCCCGATCTGCCATCCCGAAGGGACCCTCCGGATCGGGTACGACCCCTCTAGCTCGCCCGGCGCAGGAAGGCCCGGAACGGGCGGCGCTCCGGCGTCGGCTCGGGCGGGTCGTCCGGGGTCGGGGGGGCGGAGGGGACCGGCGGGGCCTGCGCGGCGAGCACGTCGGCCCGCACCGGGCGCGGCGGGGCGAAGACCGGCCCTTGCGCGAACGGCACGTCGAGGTCGATCAGGTCGGGCACGTCGGATTCGGCCGCGACGTCGGTCGCGACCAGGCGGATGCCGGCCCGCGCGAGCGCGGTGACGAGGTCCTCGATCGCGATGTCCGACAGGCTGCGCCGGGCCGGGCCGGGGCGCAGCAGCAGGCCGGCCGGGACCTTGACCTGGCCGACGCCGTAGCCCGCGAGCGCCGCGGCGTCGAAGCGCAGGTCCGCCGGCCGGTCGAGGGTGAAGCCGACCCGGCCCTTGAGCGCGGCGACGGCGCCGGCCTGCTCGGCGTCGAGGTTGCGCCAGCTCGCCTGCGGCAGGGCGACGACGAGGCGGCCGGCCAGGGCCGGCTCGGCCGCGACCAGCCGCGCGATCCCGCGCAGGAACCCGGGCTCGTAGAGCGAGAGCGGCGACAGGCCGTAGGCCACCGCCGCCTCGCTGCCGCGGCCGACGAGGTGGCGGGCGATGGTGGCGACCCGCTGCAGCATGCGCCGGTCGAGCTCGGTCGAGCGGCCGTGCCGCTCCAGCACCGGCAGGAACGCTTCCGGCGTCAGCACCGCGCCGGCGAGCCTCAGGCGGGCCAGGGCCTCGTAGGACGCGACCTTGCGCTGCGGCAGCGTCACCAGCGGCTGGAGGTGGACCTCGAGGCCGTCGCCGTCGAAGGCCGCGATCACCGCCTCGTCCTCGGTCGAGCCCCGGGCGGCCGCGTCCGCCCGGGGCAGGGCGCGCGGCGGGAAGAGGCGCGGCACCGGCATCGGCGCCGGCTCGGGCTCCGGCGCCGCGGGCGGCACGTAGACCGGCGGCTGAACCGAGGCGGGGGCCGGCGCGTAGGCGGGGGCCGATGCGAAGACTTGGGCCGGCGCGAAGGTTGGGGCCGGCGGCGGTTCCGGGGCGGGCGCCGGCTTCGAGGCGGCCAGGTCGGCGGCCTGCTGCTTCAGCCGCGCGACCTCGCCGTCCTGCGTGCCGACCACGGCCGCGAGGTCGCGCACGATGCCGCTGAGCAGGCCGATCTCGACGGTCAGCTCCTCGACGTCGCGCGGCAGCCCGGCCTGCGCCGGATCGGCCCGGCCGGCCGCCTCGGCCTTGAGCAGGCGCTTCGACAGGGTGTCGAGCTCGGCCGAGAGCTTGTCGCAGCGTGCCTTCAGCCCGCTCGCGCGGGCATGGGCCGCGAGCGCGCCGAACGCGGCGAGCCCCCCGAGCGCGAGCGCGCCGACCGTGGGCATCAGGGCGGCGAGCGGCGCGAGCGCAACGAGGCCGAGCAGACCCATCGACCACAGGCCCGCATGCCGGCCGATCCTCCGGGCTGTGGGTCGGTTCGCCACGGGTGCCTTCTTGCCTGGATTCGGGGGGAGCCCGGGCCTGCCTGATCGGGGCCGCGGAGCCCTTTTGTCGCCGAGGGCCCGCGGGGCCGCAAGCGCGCAGGTGAGCCGGCGCGGCGGTTTTCCGCGAGTGTGACATCCGGAAGTTTCTTCGCCCGCTTGCGGCTTCGCGCGCCCAATCCTCGCCCTGCTCCGCCCTTGCCGCGCCCGGCCCGGCGCCCGAGATCGGTGGCAGGCGATCGATCGACGGAGCGACGGCATGGACGCGCAGGGCGAACTTCTGATGCGGGTCGAGGGCATGACCTGCGGCGGGTGCGAGGCGTCGGTGCGCCGCATCGTCCAGCGGATCGATCCGGCGGCGGAGGTCGCGGTCGACCGGGCGCACGAGCGCGTCGCGATCCGGACCTCGGCCCAGAGCCTCGTGCTGGCCGAGGCGCTGACCAAGGCCGGCTACACCGCCACCGCGATGACCGGCTGAAGGCGCGCCAAATCGAATTTGTCGGCGCAGCGAATAATTTCGACGCGCTTTTCGACCGGAGCTGACGCAAAATGTCGGAATCGGCCGGGCGTTGCGCTTGGTCTTGCGCCCGTCGCACGGCACAACGCCGGCTTGAACGGACGTCGCGGACAAAACCGGACGCCACACGACGCCCTCGTGCCAAAGGTTGAGGAAACCATGCCCTCCGACATCGAGATCGCCCGCGCGGCGACGTTGCAGCCGATCGCGCAGGTCGCCGAGAAGCTCGGCATCCCCGACGACGCCCTGCACAATTACGGCAAGCACATCGCCAAGCTCGATCACGGCTTCATCGGCGGGCTCGAGGGCAAGCCCGAGGGCAAGCTGATCCTCGTCACCGCGATCTCGCCGACCCCGGCGGGCGAGGGCAAGACCACGACGACGGTCGGCCTCGGCGACGCGCTGAACCGCATCGGCCGGAAGACCATGATCTGCCTGCGCGAGCCCTCGCTCGGGCCCTGCTTCGGCATGAAGGGCGGCGCGGCCGGCGGCGGCAAGGCCCAGGTCGTGCCGATGGAGCAGATCAACCTGCACTTCACCGGCGACTTCCACGCCATCACCTCGGCGCACGCGCTCGCCGCGGCGCTGATCGACAACCACGTCTACTGGGCCAACGAGCTCAACATCGACGTGCGCCGCATCCACTGGCGCCGGGTCGTCGACATGAACGACCGGGCTTTGCGCGCGATCACCCAGTCGCTCGGCGGCGTCGCCAACGGGTTTCCGCGGGAAGACGGCTTCGACATCACCGTGGCCTCCGAGGTCATGGCGGTGTTCTGCCTCGCCAAGGACCTCGCCGACCTCGAGGAGCGCCTCGGCCGCATCGTCGTCGCCGAGACCCGCGACCGCAAGCTCGTGACCCTGAAGGACGTCAAGGCCACCGGCGCGATGACGGTGCTGCTGAAGGACGCGCTGCAGCCGAACCTGGTGCAGACGCTGGAGGGCAACCCGGCGCTGATCCACGGCGGCCCCTTCGCCAACATCGCTCACGGCTGCAACTCGGTGATCGCCACCCGCGCCGGCCTCAGGCTCGCCGACTACACCGTGACGGAAGCCGGCTTCGGCGCCGACCTCGGCGCGGAGAAGTTCCTGGACATCAAGTGCCGGCAGGCCGGCCTGTCGCCGTCCGCGGTGGTCATCGTCGCGACGGTGCGGGCGCTGAAGATGCACGGCGGGGTCAACAAGAAGGACCTCGGGGCCGAGAACGTCGACGCCCTCGAGAAGGGGTTCGCCAACCTGGCGCGCCATGTCGCCAACGTGCGCGGCTTCGGCCTGCCGGTGGTGGTGGCGGTCAACCACTTCCACGCCGACACCGATGCCGAGCACGCCAAGCTGCGCGACCTCTGTCGCGAACGCCTCGACGTCGAGGCGATCACCTGCAAGCACTGGGCGGAGGGCGGCGCCGGCGCCGAGGCCCTGGCCCATGCGGTGGTGGCGCTCTCCCAGGGCGCGCCGAAGCCGATCGCCTACACCTACGAGGCCGAGGCCAAGCTGTCGGACAAGGTCAAGGCGATCGCGACCAAGCTCTACGGCGCCGCCGACATCCAGATCGAGTCCAAGGCTCAGGCTAAGCTCGCCACCTTCGAGAAGGACGGCTACGGCCACCTGCCGGTCTGCATGGCCAAGACCCAATACTCGTTCTCGACCGACCCGACCCTGATCGGCGCCCCCGAGGGCCACGTGGTCGCGGTGCGCGACGTGCGCCTCTCGGCCGGGGCCGGCTTCGTCGTGGTGATCTGCGGAGAGATCATGACCATGCCGGGCCTGCCGCGGGTGCCGGCCGCCGACACGATCCGCCTCGACGCGAACGGCCAGATCGACGGGCTGTTCTAGGGGCGCACGCGACGCGTCTTTCCCTCCCCCGCACCCAAGTCGGGCCTGCCCGACTTGGGCACACGGGGTGCGGACCTCGGGCAAGCCCGAGATCCGTCGGGGGAGGGAAGAGGAGAAGAGCCGTCAGCCCCGCGCGGCCAGGACGGTCCGCATCGGGCGCAGGTCGTCGAGATCGTCGTGGTGCAGCAGCAGCACGTCGGTGGCGGCGGCGAGCTTGCGGGCGGCGGGGGTGAAGCCGGCATTCGTGACCACGGCGGCCATGTCGCCGGACCAGTAGCGGGCGGCGGCGGCCGCCTCCTGCACCGCGGCGTTGCCGACCGGGCGGCCGTAGCGCTTGCACTGGACGACGAGGCGGGTGCGGCCCTGCTCGGCGACGATGTCGGCGCCCTGGTCGCCGCTCGCCGGGGTCGGGTGCGTGCGCCAGCCGGCACGCTCGAGCCGCGCGGCGCAGAACCGCTCGTAGGGCACGCCCTCCTCGGGCGCCGCGTCGTCCTCGGGCAGGTCCACCGCCTCGGCCACCGCCTCGACGATGGACAGGATCGTGTCCGCCCGCGCCGCGCACAGGTCCGCGAAGCCGCGCGCGGTCAGGTCCGGCACCACGGTGCGCGCGACGAAGTAGTCGCGCTCGCGCAGCCAGCCGTCGACGATGCGGTTGCCGTAGGCGTCGACGAAGCTTTCCTGCCGGCGGCGCAGGGCGAGCGTCCGGGCGTGGCGGCGGGCGAGCTTGCGCACCCGGGCGCGGAAGCGCCGGGGCCGCCCGAGATGGCGCAGCAGGACGAGGCCGAGCGCCGCGCCCGAGAGCAGGAGGCCGCCGCGCCCGTACCGGAGCGACAGGCCGCCGCCGACCACCGCGATCCAGAACAGGCGGGCGACGAGGCTGGGCTGGCCGGGCATGAACGACGCCTCACGCGGCCGGCCCCACCGGCCGGCTCCTCGCCGACAGCCATCGCACCCGGCGATGCCCGATCCCTGAATCGGCCCGGCGAGCGCCGCGGAAAGCTGTGGATTTCCCGGGGGCGGGCGCCCGCGAGCGGATCGCGTCGCGCTGTCCGGCTCCCCCTCCCGGAGGAGAGGGCCGGGGCGAGGGGCATGACCCACCCGGACGGGTCGTGCCCCGCAACCCGCCCGTCTCCCACGGGGGACGGGACGCGGGTTCTGCCGGGCCCGACCGGGAGAACCCGGCGATCAGCCCTCGGCGGCGCTGCGGCCTCGGCTGCGGCGCGGGGCCGAAGCGGCGGCCGCCTCGGGCGCGGCCTTGCCGCGGGTCTTGCGACGCTGCTGGCCGAGGCCCATCGTCTTGGCGAGCTCGGAGCGGGCGGCGGCGTAGTTCGGCGCGACCATCGGGTAGTCGGCCGCCAAGTTCCACTTGGTGCGATACGCGTCGGGGGTCATGTCGTAGCGCGTGCGCAGGTGGCGCTTCAGCGACTTGAACTTCTTCCCGTCCTCCAGGCAGATGATGAAGTCCGGCGTGACCGAGCGCTTGATCGAGACCGCGGGCGTCGGCGGCTCGACCTTCTCGGCGGCGGCGCCGTTCCCCAGCTGGGCCAGCGTCGTGTGCACCGAGACGATGAGCCCGTTCAATTCCGGGACCGGAACGGAATTCTTGCTCACGAAGGCCGACACGATCTCTGCCGCCAGAGCGATGTAATCCGGTTCCATGCCGTTGTCGTTCATCATCGATCGTTCCCCGGTCCGACTTCCCTCGACACGTCCGACGTCAACGCAGCCCAAGGGTTGGGAAATTTTCAGCTGACGCCAGCTTGTTCAGGCAAGGCGGCTATGATGTCTAACATCTCAACGCAATGCGCAAGGTCTGTTTCCGTTCGATTAAACTTGATGGAAAGGCTTCCAACACAAAAAAACGAGTGTAGCGCCGCACCCGGAGTCCAGTCCGACCCCCTGCGGCGCTGGTGTCCAATGGCGGAGCCGGTCGTCGAGACGGCCGGAGCCTTCGCGGATTCGGTATTAGTCGCCTGCTTTTCCGTCCCGGCGCGCCAATACCCTCGTTCGATTCCGGCCTCGGGCTTGAAAACTTCGTTGTGTCCGCAACGAGATCGCGAGCGATCCTGCGCGGGCGGCGGCGGAGCGGCCAGGGCCTGCCCGTGCTCCCGAGCCGCCGGTCCGCGCGGCCGCACCCGCGCGACCGGTCGTGCCGCCGCGCGCGCCGACATGAGGACTTGCCCTGGCGCGGGTTGCTCTGTTGAAGAGGCGGGCGCACCGGACGATTGGCCCGCCCCCGTCGATTCGCGACCGGGCGGGCAGACGAGAAGGATCGCATGATGCCGATGGACCGGCCGTGACCGCCTTCCGCCGGGCGGCCGGCCCCCCGCTCGGAGGCCCCGCGTGAGCACCTACCGCTTCGAGGCCCTGCTCACCCCGCGCTCGGTCGCCGTGGTCGGCGCCGGCGCCCGCGCCGGCTCGCTCGGGCGCGCGGTGTTCGACAAGATCCGCGCGGGCGGCTTTCCCGGGCCGGTCCACCCGGTCCACCCGCAGGATGCCGAGGCCGACGGCGTGGCCTGCGTGGCGCGGATCGCCGACCTGCCGGCGGTGCCCGACCTCGCCGTGGTGGCGAGCCCGCCCGAGAGCATCCCCGGGATCGTCGCGGAGGCCGGGCGGGCGGGCGTGCGCGCCGCGATCCTGCTCACCGCCGGCCTCGGCACCGAGCCGGACGATCCCGGCCCGCGCGCGGCGCGGATCGCGCGGGAGCACGGCCTGCGCCTGCTCGGGCCCGACAGCGCCGGCCTCGCGGTGCCGGGCCACCGGCTCGACGCCAGCCTGCTCGCCCGCGCGCCGCGGGCGGGCGACCTCGCCCTGGTCTCGCAATCGGGCACGGTCGCCGGGGCGATCGTCGAGTGGGGCGCCCGGCACGGGGCCGGGTTCTCGGCGGTGATGGCGCTCGGCAGCGCCTGCGACGTCGACATCGCCGACTGCCTCGACCACTTCGCCAACTGCCTGCGCACCCGGGCGATCCTGCTGTGCCTCGACGGGGTGTCGGACGCCCGCCGCTTCATGTCCGCCGCCCGCGCCGCCGCGCGCACCAAGCCGGTGGTGATCCTGCGCGCCGGCCGCCATGCCCGCGACGGGCGGAACCCCGAGACCCATACCGGCGCCCTGGCCCGGCCCGACGCGGTCTACGCCGCCGCGTTCCGCCGGGCGGGCCTGCTCGCGGTCGAGGATCTCGACGCGATGTTCTCGGCCGCCGAGACCCTGTCGCACCAGCGCCCGTTCGCGGGCAAGCGCCTCGCGATCCTCACCAACGGCCGCGGCATCGGCCTGCTCGCCGCCGACCGGCTCGCCGACCGCGGCGGCGTCCCGGCGGACGGGCCGGTGGTCGATCTCGGCATCACCGCCGACGGGCCGGCCTACGCCGCCGCCCTCGCGCCGATGCTGGCCGACCATGCCGGCGACGCGGTGCTGACCGTCCACGTCCCCACCGCCCGCTCGGACGCGGCCGCGGTGGCGCAGGCCGTCGCCGACACGGTGACGCGGGCGCGGCGCGGGCAGGCGCGCAAGAAGCCGGTCTTCGCGGTGTCCCACGGCGAGGCGGCCGCGGCGATCCTGGCCGGCGCCGGCATCCCGCACTTCGCCACCGATTCCGAGGCGATCGAGGGCTTCCTGCACCTGGTGCGCTACCGCGAGGCGCAGGACGACCTGATGCGCACGCCGGATTCGCTGCCGCGCGACTTCTCGCCCGACACCGCGGCCGCCGAGGCGATCGTCGCCGCCGCCCTGCGGCAGGGGGCGGCGTGGCTCGATCCGGTCGCGGTCGCCGGCCTGCTCGCGGCCTACGGCATCGAGACCGTGCCGCTGACGCTCGCCCCCGACATCGACGCGGCGGCGGCGGCCGCCTGGACGATCATCGCCGCCGGCGGCACGGTGGCGCTGAAGGTCGTCTCGCCCGACGTGGTGCACAAGTCCGACATCGGCGGCGTCCACCTCGACCTCACCAGCGAGCAGGACGTCCGCGACGCCGCGCGGAAGATCCTGGTGCGCGCCCGGCGCGAGCGGCCCGATGCCCGGGTCACGGGGTTCGCCGTGCAGCCGATGGTGCGCAAGGGCCAGCGCCGCGAGCTGATCGCGGGACTCGCCGAGGATCCGGTCTTCGGGCCCGTGGTGGTGTTCGGCCGCGGCGGCACGGCGGTGGAGGTGATCGACGACCGGGCCCTCGGCCTGCCGCCCCTCGACCTCGCGCTCGCCGACGACCTCATCGGCCGCACCCGCGTCGCCCGGCGGCTCGCCGCCTATCGCGACGTGCCGGCGGTCGACCGCGGCGCGATCGCGCTGACGCTGGTGAAGCTCGCCCAGCTCGCCGCCGACCTGCCGGACGTGCGCGAGCTCGACATCAACCCGCTGCTCGCCGACGCCGACGGCGTCGTCGCCCTCGACGCCCGGGTGCGCCTGCGCGCCAGCCCGCGCCGGGCCGGCGGCCATCCGCGCTTCGCGATCCGGCCCTATCCCGCCGAATGGGTGCGGGCGCTGACGCTGAAGGGCCGGGCGATCGCCGTGCGCCCGGTGCGGCCCGAGGACGAGCCGCTGTTCCGGGCCTTCTTCGCCACGATCGACCCGGAGGACGTGCGGCTGCGCTTCTTCGCCCCGGTGCGCGACTTCAGCCACGCCTTCCTCGCCCGCCTGACCCAGCTCGACTACGCCCGCGCCATCGCCTTCGTCGCCCTCGACGAGACCGAGGCGGGCGCCGGCGAGGGGGCGAAGCGCATGCTCGGGGCGGTGCGCCTGCACGCCAACGCCGACGGCACCAGCGGCGAGTACGCGATCCTCGTCCGCTCCGAGGCCCGCGGCACCGGCCTCGCGCTCGCCCTGATGCGGCTCATGCTCGACTGGGCGCGCTCGGAGGGCATCGGCACCGTCGAGGGCACGGTGCTCGCCGAGAACCGCGCGATGCTCGCCGTGTGCCGCCGCCTCGGCTTCTCGCAGAGCCGCGACCCGGACGACGTCGGCGTGGTGAAGGTGCGGCTGGGGTTGCGGGGGTGAGGGGAGACGGCCATGACTCGTACATCGGCTCGCACATCGGCTCGGACATCGCTGACGGACCTCCTCGCGTCGCCGCCGGACATCGACCGCGCGCGCATCCTGGCGACGACGGAAGCGGAGATCCGCGCGCAGGCCGTCGCCGACGGCGACGACCCCGATGCGGAGGCCGAGGGCTACCGGCTGGTTCCGCCTCCCCACGACCTGCGGCGGACCCTGGGCCTGACGCAGGCCGCTTTCGCCGCCCTGCTCCGGGTTCCGATCGGGACGGTGCGGAACTGGGAACAGGGCCGCACGCCACCCGATCCCGCGGCGCGCACGCTGCTGGCCCTGGTGGCCGCAGATCCCGCCCATGCGCTGCAGGTGCTCGGGACGCCGCGGGCGCCATGAAAAAAGCCCCGCCTCCTCATCGGAAGCGGGGCCGCATCTCGCGTCACGCGTAAGAGATCAGTGGCCGCCCTCGGTGGCGTTGCGGGTCGACTCGTAAAGGAACCAGGTGCGCTCCTCCGACTGGTCGATCCACTCCTCGAGCAGCGAGGTGGTCGAGACGTCGTTGGCCTCGTCGGTGACCTCGTGCAGCTCGCGCATGTTGGCGGTGAGCGTCTTGTTGTCGTCGCGCAGCTCGCGCAGCATGTCGAGCGGCGAGACGTACTCCGCGTCGTTGTCGGCGACGCGGGTTAGAGACTTCGCCTGGCCCAGCGACTTCAGCGCGGTGCCGCCGATCTTGCGGGCGCGCTCGGCCACGTCGTCGATGATCGCGAAGATCTGCTCGCCCTGCTCGTCGAGCAGCAGGTGGTAGTCGCGAAAGTTCGGGCCGCTCATGTGCCAGTGGAAGTTCTTGGTCTTGATGTAGAGCGCGAACAGGTCCGAGGTCAGGACCGCGAGGCCCTCGGCGATCTTCTTGGTGTCGGCCGGGTCGAGGTCGGTCGGGGTGTTGAGGCGATCGCTCTCGATGCGAGTGATGGGCTTGGCCTTCGCCATGGTGGTCGCTCCGTTTGGGTCTGTCGGGGGCGAACGCCGGGCGGCCGCCGCGACGGCCCCGGCATCCCTCACCCGGCAGAATGAGCGGTGGCGGCGATTGTTCCAGGGCCGGCCCGCGGCGCGGGGCAGGGGTGCCGCTGGTGCACAGGCTGGAACCATTCCAGGCGGCGGCGCGGGTCCGCTCAGTTCGGGATCGCGCCCGGCGGCCGCGGGGCCGGCCCGTCGCCGAGCTGCGTCGCCTGCGGCCGCGGCGCCGGCCGCGCGGGCGCGGGCACGGCAGCCCGGGGCGCGACCGCCGGCTTGAGGTCGGCGGCCACCGGCGGGCGCTGGTCGGGCTTGGCCGGGCGGATCGTGGCGCGCGGCGCGATCGCGCCGGTGGCGGCCGGCTCGGTCGCCGCCGAGGGCACCGGCCCGCCCGGCGTATCCAACCCGTAGATGTCGTCGCGGAAATGGACGCGGCCGTCCGGCGTGGCGTAGCCGGTGAGGTAGACGAAGGTGACGGGGACGGGCTTGACCAGCTTGAGGTCGCGGCGCTCGCCGTCGGCGATGCCGGTCTCGATCTCGATCGGGCCCCAGGCCGAGCCCGGCCCGTTCGGCCCCTCGACGCCCTGGAGCAGCCAGCCGACCAGCTCCTTGACCCCGCCGACGCGGACGCAGCCGTGGCTGTGGAAGCGGACGTTGCGGGAAAACAGCGATTTCGAGGGCGTGTCGTGCATGTAGACCGCGAAGCGGTTCGGCATGTCGATCCGCACCTGGCCGAGCGAGTTGTCGAAGCCGGAATCCTGGCGCAGCGTGTAGGCGACCGCCTTCTCGGTGTTCCAGTTCACCGCCGTCGGGTCGACCTCGACGCCGCCGGGGCCGAGGATGCGGATGTGGTTCTTGGCGAGATAGCCCGGCTCCTTGCGCATCCGCGGGATGATCTCGTTCTTCACCACCGAGACCGGCACCGTCCAGGTCGGGTTGAAGTTGATGTCGGTGATCCGGGTCTCGACGCTGGGGGTCGCCTTGTCGGGCTTGCCGACCACGGCGACGTAGCGGCGCGCGACCTGGCCGTTCTCCACCGCCTCGACGGTGGCCGCCGGGATGTTGACGACGACGTAGCGCTCGCCGAACGGGAACTTGGAGCCCATCAGCCGCGCCGCCGAGGCCGCGAGCTGGCGCTGGCGGACGGAGGCCGGCACGTTGAGCGCGGCGATCGTCAGCCGGCCGATCAGCCCGGATTCCGGCAGGCCGTGGCGGGCCTGGAACGCCGTCACCGCCGCGATCAGCGGCGGATCGAGCCGGTCGCTCGGGGGCGCGTCTGCGGGCAGGTCGCCGGTGAGCGTGAGGTGGTGGCGCAGCGCCGGGATCGCCGGGTTCGACGCGCCCGGCTTGAACACCGTGCTCTCGGGCACCGGCGCCCAGCCGCCGGCATCGGCGAAGGCCTGGTACAGGTCGGCCGCGCGCAGGGTGTCGGTGAAGGTCTTCTGCGTCAGCGTCGGGCGCGGGTCGGCCGAGACGGTGGCGTAGACCAGCTCCGGCTCGGGCCTGCGCTTCCCCGCCTCGCGGGGCGCCGCCTCCGGGGCGGCGGCCGCGAGCGGTGCCGGCGCCGGCACGCCCTGCGGCGCGGATGGCGGCACGGCGGGCAGGGCGGGCGCGGGCTGCGCCGGGGCGGGCATCGCGGCGGGCGGCGGCGCGCCTTGCGCGGCCGCGGCGCTCAGCGCGGCGGCGAGCGCCAGCGGCGACAGGCCCGCGCGCAGGAAGGCGGCAGAGAACATCACGCAACCCCGATCTCGGCCCCGCGACCGGGCGGTTCCGAGCCGGATCATGCCGGCCCGATGGTTACCGATCCCTTGTGGCCGCCCGAGGGTTCGGCCCCCATCGGCTTGGCCGCGCGAGGGTCACGTTCGATGCGTTTCAGATCCGCGGAAGATCTGCCGACCGCCCGTATGGTCGGCGCCCGATGCGACCCTCTCTCCACCGCTCATACGTTCCATCGTTCGCGGCATCGAAGCGTGCCGATCGGCCATGACGGGCTGAAGTCTCTCGACAGGAGCGAGATCGGGCTGTCGCCGTCCCAAGCGAGCACTTCGTCCTAGCGACCGAGGTCCTGGCGAACGAGGTCCTGGCGACCGGGAAGGATCAGGCCGCCACGGTTGCGGACATACGGCCGATGCCGACGCGACCGCGACGGTTTCAGGCCGAGACGCTGCGCGCTTCAGGAGTCGAGCGAGGCGGAGGGGGCGTGGTGGCTCGGGGGCAGGCCGATCTCGGGCGCGTCACGGCCTCGCCCACACGTCGTTTCGAGTGCAGGCCACCATGCGGACTTCGGTCGTCGTGTCGGCGCTGCGCGCGGCGTGTCGATCCCCGACCGCCGGAGGCGAGCCTTCTCACCACCGATAGATCAGGCTGCCGATGACCGTTGCCGGCTGGTTGAAGTTGCAGAAACCGAACGAACAGGTCGTGTAGTTTCGGTTGAAGATGTTGTAGCCGTTGATCTGCGCGCGGAAGCCTTTGTACTTCGGGTCGAGCGCGGCGAAGTCGTAGGCAACGAGGGCGTCGTAGAGCGTCACGGCGGTATTGCGCACGGTGTTCTGATCATCCGCGTAGCTTGAGCCGATGTAGCGGATGCCGCCGCCGATCTGCAGCCCGCGCAAGGCCGAGGCGGGCGGGAAGGCATAAGTCAGGAACGACGCGTAGGTGTCGCTGGGGATGCCGGAGACGCGGTTCCCGTTGAGGGACTCGCCGGCAAACGAGGTCGAGTTCACGAACCGGATGTCGACATGCGTGTAGGCGATGGTCAGGTTCGTGCCCGGCGCGAGGTTGACGGTCGCCTCGGCCTCGAAGCCCTTCGAGCGTACGGCACCGCCAGCGGTCTGGAACGCGATGTTGCTCGCGTCGGGGATCAGGATGCTCGACTGGTTGATGTCGAAGCCGGCAAACGCCGTCTGGATGTTGGTCCCGGGAATCAGGTACTTCACCCCCGCCTCGATCTGGTCGCCCGTGGCCGGCTTGAACGCCTGTCCGTTTCGGTCCTGGCCGACCTGCGGGGTGAAGGTCGTGGCATAGCTCGCGTACGGAACCAGCCCTGGCGCCAGAACGTAGCCCAGGCCGACCCGGCCGGTGAAGGCGCTGTTGTCCTGGCGCGAGACCGCGCTGTCGGGCGTGGCGTAGTTGTCCTGGAAGACCCAATCGTGGCGCCCGTTCACGGTCAGGATGAAGTCGCCGAACTTGGCCTGATCCTGCAGGTAGACGCCGACCTGATCCTGGGTCTGGCGCGAGGCGGACCCAAGAGGCGGCGTCGCGATGAACTGCTGGCCGTAGTTCCGGGTGGTGAGGTTCAGGTCCGGGGCGAGGCCGAAGCCGAAGCGCGCGCTCAGGCTGTACCGGGCGTAGTCGACGCCGCCGACCACGGTGTGGGCGACCGGGCCGGTGGCGAAGCGCGCCTCCAGCTGGTTGTCCAGCGTCTGCTGCACCAGGCCCTCGCGGATATAGCCGGTGTCGCGGGTGCCGATCGTGCGCGCGTCGTTGACGTTGTTGATGTCGACGTACTTCGCGCTGAGGAACAGCCCGTAATGCCGGAAGTTCTGGCGGAAAACCAGGTCCGGCGTGAAGAAATGCTCGAAGGCGTAACCGACCCGATACTGAGTCTGGTCGAGGCCGATGAAGCGCGGATCGCCCTGGTAGAAGTTGGACACCCGGAAGCCCGGGTCGTTGTAGAAGAACGTCGCCGCCGGCGTGTTGGTGACCTGGAACTCGCTCAGGAACGTGAACGTCGTGTCGGCCGACGGCTTCCAGGTGAAGGCGGGCGCGATGTTGAGCTGGTCGTCGTTCGTGCCGAGGCCGATGAAGGTGCCGGCCTCGCGGCGTACGCCGGTGAGGCGGTAGGCCATGGTGCCGTCCGAACCCTCGACCGGGCCGCCGACGTCGAAATTGCCCTGGAAGCGTCCGAAGCTGCCGGCTTGGAACTGCACCTCGCCGAACGGCACGAAGACGGGGCGCTTGCTCGTGATATCGAGGATGCCGCCGGGCGACCCGAGGCCGTAGAGGCCGGAGGCCGGGCCGCGGAGGATGGTCAGCGCCTCGGCGCCGTAGGGCTCGCTTTTGGGAAAGGCGAAGCCGCTGCCGATCACGCGCAGGCCGTCACGATAGATGCCCTGGTTGGTGAGCACGTCGAAGCCGCGGATGAAGATCTGATCGAAGCGCGGGTCGAAGCCCGACCGGGCGGAAATGGCGCCCGGGACGTAGTTGACCGCGTCGGTGAACGTCTGGACGTTGCGGTCGTTCAGCTGCTCTCGGGTGACCACCGAGACCGATTGCGGGGCCTCGATCAGCGGGGTGTTGGTTTTGGTGGCGGCCGTGGCGACGCGCGCGGTGTAGCCGGTGATCCCGGAGGGGCCGCCACCGCCGCCGCTGGTGGCGGCCGTGCCGCCGTCGCCGGCGCTGACGTTGAGGCCGCCGGAGCCGGCCGATGCCGGCGCGGCGTTGCCGGGTCCCACCGCCTCGACCGAGATCTCGTTGAGCTGAACGGTGCCATCTTGTGCCACCACGGGACCGGCGAGGATTGTGGTGGTGAGAAGGACGGGGAGGAGCGAGGAGCGGTGGGACATGGATCACGCTGGCGCGCGCTCGGACGAGCGCAGTACCCGTGTGATCGTCCTTCACGGATCCGCGAGCAAGCCAAAAACGTGTTATAGATCGAGCACTTAAAACGGTTCAAATCTGAAAATATTCTAAATTCAAAGTGGGCAAATGCCCCTCGCCGAGGCCGAGGCGCAGGGCATCCGAGAGGGTTCGGGCCGTGAGCGACCTGCGCCGCGCCCGCCGGCGCGAGCCGAGCGAGCGGGGGAGGAAATCGAACGTCGGCTTTCAAGCGCCAAGCCGACTTCCGTTCATCGCCCGTCGCGGCCTTTCACAGGGTCAAGCTGCGCGCGCAGGCCTTTGGTCGGCGCAGGCGCCGAGGTCAGCGCAGGAGCCAGGTGCCGACGAAGGCGAGGGCGGCCGAGTAGACGGCGTATCCGTCCTCGTCCGTCACGACCACGGTGATGGTCTGGCGCTCGCCCTCGGCCGGGCTCTCGTCGACGGCGATGGCGGGCAGCAGGCGCTTGGCCTGGAGCGCGGCGGCCTGCACGTCCTCGCACAAGGTGCCCACGTCGTCGCGCTGGTGGAAGCCGTCGTGGATGTCGAAGAAGTAACGGGGCACAGGCTGTCCACGCGTGGAAGGCGGGAGCGCATCCGTCTCTCAGGCGCGGAGCGCCGAATACTGGGGCCGCGATGGCAGAATCGTATACATCCCGACCGGGACGGCAACCGCGCGAGTGTCGCATGCAGCGGCGGCGCACGAACCGGCCGATGTATTGGCCCGATCCCCGTGCGGACGGTGCGATAGCCTCGCGGAGATTCGCGCGCCTCGTCCCTCCTTTCCCGACCCTGGCGTGAGCCGAGGCCCACCCTTCCCCCACGAAAGGGGAGGGACGATGCGGCGCCCGCCTCCGGCGCCGGCGCGGATGGCGCGGACAGAAAATTTCCGGTTTCCTGCTTGTCCTGTCCGGCGATCGTCGAAAGATCCGCGAGGAGCCTGCCATCCCGAGCCCCACCGCCCCGGTCCCGCCCGCGATGCCCTACCTGCCGCAGCTCGACGGGGTGCGGGCGCTGGCGATCGCCATCGTCTACGTCGCCCATTGCGGGCTGAGCCACGTCGTGCCCGGCGGCTTCGGCGTCACGGTGTTCTTCTTCCTGTCGGGCTACCTGATCACCACGCTGCTGCGGATCGAGCGGGGGCGGACCGGGACGGTCTCGCTGCCGGCGTTCTACCTGCGCCGAAGCTTGCGCATCCTGCCGCCGATGTACCTGGCGCTGGCGTTGTCCGGCCTGCTCCACGGGCTCGGTCTGCTCGACTGGATGCCGGTCGACGCGGTGGCGGTGCTCGGGCAGGCGACGTTCCTGACGAACTATCCCGACCTTCTCGGCACCGAGCGGGTGCTGCCGGTGCCGCTCTGGAGCCTCGCCATCGAGGAGCACTTCTACCTGCTGTTCCCGCTGGCCTACCTCGCGTGGCTCGGGCGCCTGTCGCCGCGGCGGGCGGCCGTGGCGTGCCTGGCGCTGTGCGGTGCGGTGCTGGCGATCCGCGGCCTCAACGTGTGGCGGCTCGCCGACTACAGCCTGAACTACTCCTGGACCCACACCCGCATCGACGCGATCCTGTTCGGCTGCTGCCTCGGCCTGTGGAACAACCCGGTGATCCCGGCCGACCGCGCCTGGCGGCCGAAACCCTGGCACGTGGCGGCGGCGGGCGCCGTGATCCTCGCCACCCTCGCGGTGCGCGACCCCGCCTTCCGCGAGACCCTGCGCTACACCCTGCAGAGCGCGGCGTTGCTCGTGCCGTTCTCGGCGGCGCTTCAGGGGCGCGGATGGGTCGTGCGGGCCCTGGGCTCCGCGCCGATGCGCCGGCTCGGGCTGTACTCCTATAGCTTCTACCTGGTGCACCCGACGGTGATCGCGCTGCTGCTGCATCTGCGGCCGGGCTCGGGCCCGCTCGTGCTGATCGCCGCCGGCCTGGTGCCGACGCTCGCCCTCTGCGCGCTGATGCAGGTCGCGGTGGAGCGCCCCTGCGCCCGGCTGCGCCGGCGCCTGCTCGCCCCGTCCGGCCGGCCGCCGGAGCCGAGCCTCGCCGACCCCGTGCGCCGGGCGGCCTGAACCGCGCGGCGGCACGCGGCGTTCCTCCGGCACACCGAAGGAGACCGCCCGTGCGCCGCCCGATCGCAACCCGCCCGCCGATCGCCGCTCCCTTGCTTCTCGCCGTCCCCCTGCTGCTGGCCGCCGCCGGCCCGGCTCAGGCGCAGCGCGTCGACACCACGACGCTCACCTGCGCGCAGGCCCGCGGCGCCGTCGCCCGCGCCGGCGGCATCGTGCTCGGCACCGGCGGCCCGACCTACGACCGCTTCGTCCGCGACCGCAGCTTCTGCGCGGCGACCGAGGTGACGCGATCCGCCTACGCGCCGACACGCACCGACCCGAGCTGCTTCGTCGGCTACCGGTGCATCGAGCCGGGGTTCGACGACTGGTTCGGCGACCGGTGAGGCCGTCCCCTCAGTGGAGGAACGGCAGGGCGTGCGGCGCGAGGTAGCCGAAGCCGAGCAGCACCGCGCCGGCCGCGCCGAGCAGGCCGCCGGCGAAGACCAGGGCGACGATGCCGGTGATCACCTCGGCCGAGGCCAGCACGATGCCGATCTGGAAGGCGGCCGAGGCCAGCTCGTAATGGTGGTAGCGCAGCAGCGAGAGGTCGCGGTTGTTCTGCGCGGTCTTCGCCTTCTCGGCGAGTTCCTTGCGCCCCTCGCCGGTGGCGGGCTCGGAATCCCAGCGCGCCATCGTCTTCGCCCACTCGGCGCGCTTGGCCGCGATCGCGTCCTGGTTCGGCCCCGGCGGCACCAGGGCCACCGCCTCGTCGGCGGTCTTGAGCACCGTGGCGCGAATGGTGCGCGCCTGGAAGAACGCCCACTGGTTGGCCGCCTCGACGTTGGCGCCGATCGCGTCGGTCTGCGCCGCCTTGCCCAGCGTCTCGCTGAACGCGAGGAACAGCGCCAGCACCGAGATCAGCAGCGCGACGCGCTTGTTCGACGTCCCGCCCGCTCCGTGACCACCCGACATCCGCTCAACGCTCCCCGTTCGATTCGTGCGGGCGCAGTCACAGCGCATCCGGCGCGCGGATGCAACGCGGCCGAGCTTTTAGGCCGATCCGCCGGCACCGCCTATGCTTCGGCGCGGCCCGATTCGCGGCCGGCGGTTTTCGTCTCCGGAGGACGCGTGATGCGCATCGCCAGCCTCACCTTCATGGCCCTCGCCCTCGGGCTGGCGGGACCCGCCCGCGCCCAGGCGCCGCAGAAGGCGGTTCCCCAAGTCGCTCCCCAAGTCCCTTCCCAAGTCCCTTCCCAGGTCACGCCTCAAGTCACCCTCGATCCGGCCCGCCTGGCGGCGGCAAAGGCGGTGGTCGCCCGCGCCCAGGGCGATCGCGACACCACGCTCCAGGCGATGACCGCGCCGATGACGGCGATGGTCCAGCAGATGGGGCTCAAGCAGCCCGATCGGGCCAAGGTCATGGTGCAGGAGGTGATCATGCCGATCCTCTCCGAGCATTACGACGAGCTGCTCAACCTGCAGGCGATCTCGTTCGCGGCCGTGCTGTCGAAGGCGGACCTGGAGGCCATCGCCGCGTTCTACGACACGCCGGCCGGCCGCAACATGGCCAAGGCGCAGCCGCAGCTGGCCCAGGCGCAGCTGACGGGCATGCAGCACTGGATCGGCAGCTTGGCCGGCGAGATGCAGGCGAAGCTCGCCGCGACCGCCGAGGCGCACGGCTGGGTGCCGGGCGGGAACAAGCCGAAGCCGAACTGAGCCTCCGGCTCTTCCGGCGGCGCCTGCCTACTCCGCCGCCTGCGCGAACACCGTGCCGGCGCGCGGCAGGTCGAGGGTGTCCCAGGTTTCGACCAGCGCCGCCGTCAGGGTGGCGATGCGGGCGGCGTCGTGGAACGGCGAGGGGGTGATGCGCAGGCGCTCGGTGCCGCGCGGCACCGTCGGGTAGTTGATCGGCTGGATGTAGATCGCGTGGCGCTCGAGCAGGTGGTCGGCGGCCGCCTTGCACAGCTCGGCGTCGCCCACCATCACCGGCACGATGTGCGTCTCGGTGGCGAGCACCGGCAGGCCGGCCTCCTCCAGCGCGCGCTTGGTCGCGGCGGCCTGGCGCTGGTGCGCCTCGCGCTCGGCCGTCGAGCGCTTGAGGTAGCGCACCGAGGCGCGCGCGGCGGCGGCGATCGCCGGCGGGATCGCCGTGGTGAAGATGAAGCCGGGGGCGAAGCTCCGCACCGCGTCGCAGAGCGCGGCCGAGCCGGTGATGTAGCCACCGACGCAGCCGAACCCCTTGGCCAGCGTGCCCTCGATCACGTCGACCCGGTGCATCACGCCCTCGCGCTCGGCCATGCCGCCGCCGCGCGGCCCGTAGAGGCCGACCGCGTGGACCTCGTCGAGGTAGGTCATCGCGCCGTACCGCTCGGCGAGGTCGCAGATCGCGCCGATCGGCGCCACGTCGCCGTCCATCGAGTAGACGCTCTCGAAGGCGATCAGCACGTTGCGGCCGGCCGCCTCGACCAGCAGCGCTTCCAGGTGCGCGAGGTCGTTGTGGCGGAAGATCCGCTTCTCGCAGCCCGCGTGGCGCACGCCCTCGATCATCGAGTTGTGGTTGAACGCGTCCGACAGGATCAGGCAGTCCGGGATCAGCTTGGCGATGGTGGAGATGCCGGCCTGGTTCGAGACGTAGCCCGAGGTGAAGACCAGGCCCGCCTCCTTGCCGTGCAGGTCGGCGAGCTCGCGCTCGAGGTCGACCAGCGGCGAGTTGTTGCCGGCGATGTTGCGGGTGCCGCCGGCGCCGACGCCGCAGCGCTTGGCCGTGTCGGTGAGCGCGGAGACCACCTCCGGGTGCTGGCCCATGCCGAGGTAGTCGTTCGAGCACCACACGGTGATCTCCGAGGTCGCCCCGTCCGGCCGGCGCCAGTTCGCGATCGGGAAGCGGCCCGCGATGCGCTCGATGTCGGCGAACACCCGGTAGCGGCGCTCGCCGTGCAGGCGCTCCAGCGCGCCGCGGAAATGCGCCTCGTAATCCACCCGCCGCGCCGCGATCTGGCCCTGCACGGAGCCCGGGCCGCGTTCGGAACCGTGCGCGTGCATGGGGGCCGGTGTGGAGGCGGGCCGGGTCTCGGGCATGGATGTCCTTGGGGGCTGGCCGGGCGTCGGATGCGCCGAGGCGCGGGATCGTCGTCGGCCGGGCCTGTTCGGGATGCGGGAAGGCGCGGCCGAGGACCGGTACGGTCCGGCGCGCCCGATCGCGCATCGGGTGGAGAGGAATCCGGCGGCGTCGCGTGGCGCCGTCGGACCGGAAGATACAGCCGGATCTGGAATCGGTTCAAGGTGACGGGGCGTCATCCCTGCCTTGCAGGCCGACGGGGGGCCGCCGCCGGCATTCGAGCGACCCTTTGAACGCCGCCGGGGCCATCGCCCCGACGGATGGATTGTGAGGTGCCGGCGGACGATCTAGGAGTCGAAGGCGACGATGGGTCGCGTGACGCATGACGACGAAGAACGACGAGGCCCGGGCCGCCCGCCTCAAGGCGGCCCTGCGCGAGAACCTGCGGCGGCGCAAGCGCCAGGTCCGCGGCCGGGGCGAGCCGGCGGGGCAAGAGGCGGCGCAGGAGGAGGGGCAGGCCGCGGCGGAGGACGCCGCCGAGCCGCCGGACGACCGCGACCCGGCCCCGTCGGACGCGCCGTCGTCGTAGGCGGCACGCGAGGCATCGGCGCTGCGTCTGCAGGCCGAGCCCGTCGAGCCGCCTCTTCCGCGACGCCTCTTGGATGAGGCGAGACATGTTTCGCCGGGCTCGGCAGGGGCCTGCGTCCCGTCGCCGGGCCGGGTCCTTCCCGGATCGTCCGGGGCGAAGCGGAAGGGGCGGCGCGGATCGGCGCCGCGATGCTCCCGCCTCCGAGGCCGGCCTGCGAACCGAGCAAAGACCCGGCGCGCCGGCGCGGTCCCCTTTCGGACAAAACTCGCCTATAGGCTGCGCTCGAGCATGGGCGGCGAGCGCCCGAGGGGCAGGGCCGGCGGCGCGCGGGACGAAGCGCGGCGCGTGAGGATCACGAGACCATGGACCGCATCCACATCACCGGCGGCGTGCCGCTCAACGGCACGATCCCGATCTCGGGGGCGAAGAACGCCGCCCTGCCGCTGATGATCGCGAGCCTGCTCACCGGCGACACGCTGGAGCTCGCCAACGTGCCGCGGCTCGCCGACATCGCCGCGCTGACGCGGATCCTCGGCAACCACGGCGTCGACCACATGGTGGTCGGCAAGCGCCCGGGGCAGACCACCGAGACGGGCCAGACCATCCGGCTCACCGCCTCCAACGTCATTGACACCACGGCGCCCTACGAGCTGGTCTCGACCATGCGGGCGAGCTTCTGGGTGGTCGCGCCGCTGCTGGCGCGCTTCGGCGAGGCCAAGGTCTCGCTCCCCGGCGGCTGCGCCATCGGCACCCGGCCGGTCGACCTCCTGATCATGGCGCTGGAGAGGCTCGGCGCGCAGATCGAGATCGATGCCGGCTACGTCGTCGCCAAGACCAAGAACGGCCTGCGCGGCGCCGAGATCGACTTCCCGAAGGTCACCGTCGGCGGCACCCACGTGGCGCTGATGGCGGCCTCCCTCGCCTACGGCACCACGGTGATCTCCAACGCCGCCCGCGAGCCGGAGGTGGTGGATCTCGCCGACTGCCTCACCAAGATGGGCGCCCGCATCCAGGGCGCCGGCACCCCGCGCATCGTGATCGAGGGCGTCGCCCGCATGAACGGCGCCCGCCACGAGGTGCTGCCCGACCGGATCGAGACCGGCACCTACGCCATGGCGGTGGCGATGACCGGCGGCGACGTGGTCTTGGAGAACACCCGCGCCGACCTGCTGCATTCGGCCCTCGACATCCTCTCCACCACCGGCGCCGAGATCACCCAGGTTCCCGGCGGCATCCGTGTGCGGCGCAACGGGGCGGGAATCGCGGCGGTCGACGTGACCACCGACCCGTTCCCGGGCTTCCCCACCGACCTGCAGGCGCAGTTCATGGCGCTGATGACCCTGGCCAACGGCCAGTCGCAGATCCGCGAGACCATCTTCGAGAACCGCTTCATGCACGTGCAGGAGCTGGCGCGCCTGGGCGCCCGGATCCGCCTCGAGGGCGACCTCGCCATCGTCGAGGGCGTCGACCGCCTCAAGGGCGCGCCCGTGATGGCGACCGACCTGCGCGCCTCGGTGTCGCTGGTGATCGCGGGGCTGGCGGCGGAGGGCGAGACCCAGATCAACCGGGTCTACCACCTCGACCGCGGCTTCGAGGCGCTGGAGGCCAAGCTCGCCCGCTGCGGCGCGCGGATCGAGCGCGTGCGGGCCTGAATCGCCCGCCGTATCGAGCGCCCGCCCGCCTGCATTCGCGCGGCGCGGGCCGGGCCCGGGCAGTCGAGCGCGGGCGGATGCGGCTGCGAAGACCGCCGATAATCCCAATCGATACGGTTTTATAGAATCGTCGTCTTGTCTTGTGCGGCTCGCGCGAGCAGGGAATCTTAACGCGCGCCCGCCTAAGGACCGGCTCAAGCTCTCCGAGCATTTTCGAGACGGATCGATGTCGGCATTCTCACGTCTCGAGACGCGCCTGCCCGCCATGACCATCGGGCTCGCGCTCCTCAGCGCCACGGCGATGGGCGGCTTCAGCTGGCACCAGGCCCGCGCCGGGCTGATGGAGGCGGCGCGCGAGCGGCTGCAACTTGCCGCCGACGCGCGGCGCGACGGGGTCGAGCTGGTCGCCGACCGGATGCAGGCCGACTTCCTCACGGTGGCGGCGCACCCGCAGGTGGTGTCGAACGTCGCCGACCTGATCGAGACCCTCGACCCGTCCAAGCCCGACTATGCCGGCCTCCTGGCCGCCTTCCGGGCGCCGGAGACGGCGGCGGCGCGCATCGCGCTCGACGGCACGGCGACCAACACGATGTACGGGCGCCGGCACGCGAAGGTGCAGGAGGTCGCCCGCAAGCTGCTGGCGCAGGCGGGCTACGCCGACCTGATGGTGCTCGATGAGGGCGGGCGCATCGTCTACACCACCACCAAGGGCGAGGATTTCGCGCGGCCGGTCTCCGATCCGGCGCTGCGGGGAACCGGGCTGGCGCGGCTGTTCGAGCGCCTGAAGGCCGCCGACCCCGAGGCCGCCCTGTTCGAGGATTTCGCGGCCTATCCGGTCGATGCCGGGCCCTCCGCCTTCATCGGCCGCGCGGTGACGAAGCGCGCCAACGTCGCCATGGGCACGGCGCAGGCGGCCGAGCGCATCGGCTACGTCGTGATGCGGGTCGGGCCGGCCCTGTTCGATCCCACCCTGTCGAAGCGCACCGGCCTCGGCGAGACCGGGCAGACGCTCTCGGCCGGCGCCGACGGCCTGCTGCGCACCCGGCCGCCGCTGAACCCGGACGCCAAGGCCGGCAGCCCCCTCGATGCGCTTGGGATCGCCCCGGCCCGCCTCGCGGAGGGGCGGCCGTTCGACTTTTCGGGCGCGGACGGCCGGCACCTGGCGGCGTCCTCGGTCGTGTCGGTGCTCGGCGCGCCCTGGACGGTGATCGCGGAGCAGAGCCTCGACGAGGCGATCGGCGCCGTCTCGACCCTGTCGCGGACGCTGGCGCTGGTCGGGCTCGGGGTGCTGGCCCGGCACCGCCATCCTCGGCCTGCTGCTGGCCCGGTCGATCGCGCGGCCCCTCGGCGCGCTCACCGCCGCGCTCAAGGCCCTGGCCGCCCGGCAGGCGCTGGAGCAGGTGCCCGGCAGCGGCCGGCGCGACGAGATCGGCGACATCGCCCGGGCGGTGGTGACGATCCGCGACGTCTCCCTCGAGGAAGCCGCGCAGCAATTGAAGACCACCGAGGCGGCGCGCCTGCGCGAGGCGCAGGCGCGCCGCGCCCTCCTCGGCGACCTCGCCGAGCGCTTCGAGCGGTCGGTCGGCGGCATCGTCGCGCGGGTCGCGGGCTCGGTGGCTGGCCTGCAGGTCGCCTCGGGCGGCATGCGCGACGCGGTCGCGGGCACCTCGCAGCGGTCGAGCAGCGTCGCGAGCACCGCCCACGAGACCGCCCGCAACGTCAACACCGTCGCCGCGGCGGCCGAGGAGCTCGGGGCCACGGTCCAGGAGATCGGGCGGCAGGTCGAGCAGGCGGCGGAGATGTCGGACGGCGCGGTGCGCGAGGCGGCCCGCACGCAGGCCGCCATGGATGCGCTGGCTGCGGCCGCGACCCGGATCGGCGACGTCGTCGGCCTGGTCTCGACCATCGCCGGGCAGACCAACCTGCTGGCCCTGAACGCCACGATCGAGGCGGCGCGGGCGGGCGAGGCCGGCCGCGGCTTCGCGGTGGTGGCGGCCGAGGTCAAGGACCTCGCCGCGCAGACCTCGCGGGCGACGGAGGAGATCGGCCAGCAGATCGCCTCGATCCAGGCCGCCGCGGGGGAGGCCTCGGGGGCGATCCACGCGATCACCGGGCGGATCGACGCGATGAACCAGGTGGCGACCAGCATCGCCGCCGCGGTGGAGGAGCAGGGCGTGACGACCCAGGAGATCGTGCGCAACATGGGCCAGGCCTCGGCCGGCACCGGCGCCATGACGGCGGACATCGCCGCCGTCGCCCGCGCGGCGGACGCCGCCGGCACCGAGGTCGCGGCGGTGCTGCTGGCCTCCGAAGAGCTCGCCGACCAGTCGGCACGGCTGCGCGCCGAGATCGGCACCTTCCTGGCGGGCGTCCGCGCCGCCTGAGCGAAGCGGGCCGCCTTTCAGGACTCGGGCCGGCTCCCCCTGGCCGGGGCGCGCCGATCGGCGACCGGGGGAGGGGACGCTCCGTCGCCCGCCCGCACCCGCATCCGTCGCGGCGTCAGCCTGGTGGGCGCGCCTCGGGACGAAGTCGCGGGGGGGATCCCGATCGACGGGCTTCCGAAGCACGAAGGGCCGCCCGACCCGGATGGCTGGACGGCCCCTCGAAGAGACGGACGGCTTCTCGCGATCCGGAAGCGCGCCGATCAGCGGCCGATGGCGCCGCGCTTGAACCCGAAGCCCGGGACTTCGCAGCCGCAGGACGAGTTGAACGGCGCCGGGCGGGTGACGCAGTTGCCGCGGGCGGTGACGCAGATGCTGCCGCCGCGGCCGCCGCGGAAGTCGTCGCGGCGACGGTCGTAGCGGTCCTCATCGTAGTCGCGGCGGCGCGGGCGATCGTCGTCGTAGCCGCGGTCGAACCGGCGCGGGCCGCCGTAATCGTAGTACTGGGCGCTCGCCACGGTCGCGCCGAGGGTCGTCCCAAGGGTCAGGGCGGCGATGGCCGCGAGGGTGAGGCGCTTCATGGTCATAAGGTGTGTCCGTCTCCGGTCCGAGGTCGACGTGGGGTCGACCGGGTGTCTACGCGGGGCTGCCTGAACGTCGGCTGAGGCCGGCGCAACGGCTGTCCGCCCGGCGGCCCCGACGCTCAACGCGCCAGACTGCGCATCGGCCGCCACAATCGTCCGGCATGGTGCACGGCCGCCGCCCCGCCCGCCCTCGGCCTGCGACGACGGCCTGCGGTTGCCGGAACCAGCCGGCCTCGCTACTGACGCGGGCGAAAATGTTTCCCGTGAAACCTCCTCCGGAGCGGCCCCCCGACATGGAGCTCCTCAAGCTCGCGGCCCTCGACGCCGAGGACCTCACCGTCATCTCCGCCCACCTTCAGGATGCGGTGCTGAACGTGGCCGACCTCACCTTCCTCGCCGCTGAGCACCGCTTCGTGCTGGCGCTGCGCCGGTTCGACTGGCAGGCGCCGGAGACGCCGCGGCGGCGGCTCGCCGGCCTGCATTTCGAGCGCGTGCTCGGGGTCCGCACCCGCGGCCTGACGCCGGGGGATGCCAGCTTGAGCCTGCTCGCGATCACCTTCGAGGAGACCGAGGCGCCGTCCGGCATCGTCACGCTGCTGTTCTCCGGCCAGGCCGCGATCCGCCTCGACGTCGAGTGCATCGAGGTGCGGATGAAGGATCTCGGGCCGGTCTGGGAGGCCGACAGCCGCCCGGGCCACGCGGCGCCCGCCGCCGGCCCGTCGGCCTGAGCCGTCGCGTCCCACGCCCTCACCAGAAGAAGTGCCCGATGATCCGCCTCGATAGCAGCGACCCGACCTTCGCGGACGACTTCGCCCGGCTGCTCACGGTCAAGCGCGAGATCTCGGAGGACGTCGACGAGACCGTGCGCGCCATCATCGCCGGCGTGGTGAAGGGCGGCGACGCGGCGCTGGTCGACTACACCCGAACATTCGACCGGCTCGGCGACGGCTTCGGCGCGTCCGCCCTGCGCGTCACCGCGGACGAGATCGCGGCGGCGCTCGAAGCCTGCCCGGCCGAGGCGCTGGAGGCGCTGCGCTTCGCCGCCGCCCGGATCGAGGCGTTCCACGCCGAGCAGGTCCCGGCCGACCGCCGGACCACCGACGCCCTCGGCGTCACCTCGGGCTGGCGCTGGACCGCGCTCGAATCGGTCGGGCTCTACGTGCCCGGCGGCACGGCGAGCTACCCGTCCTCGGTGCTGATGAACGCGATTCCCGCCCGCGTCGCCGGGGTGCCGCGGATCGTCATGGTGGTGCCGATGCCCGATGGGCAGTCGAACCCGCTGGTGCTCGCCGCCGCGCACCTGTCGGGCGTCCACGAGGTCTATCGCGTCGGCGGGGCGCAGGCGGTGGCGGCGCTGGCCTACGGCACCGAGACGATCGCGCCGGTGGCCAAGATCGTCGGGCCCGGCAACGCCTACGTCGCGGCGGCCAAGCGCCGGGTGTTCGGCCAGGTCGGCATCGACATGATCGCCGGCCCCTCCGAGGTGCTGATCCTGGCCGACGGCCACGCCAACCCGGACTGGATCGCCGCCGACCTGCTGGCCCAGGCCGAGCACGACGTCGCCGCCCAGTCGATCCTGATCACCGACAGCGCCGCGCTGGCCGAGGCCGCGGAATCCGCCGTCGAGCGCGCGCTCGCCACCCTGCCGCGCCGGGAGATCGCGCGGGCGAGCTGGCGCGACTACGGCGCGATCGTCCGGGTCCGCAGCTTCGACGAGGCGGTGCCGCTGGTCGACCGCCTGGCGCCGGAGCACCTGGAGATCGAGACGCAGGACGCCGAGGCGCTCTCGCGAAAAATCCGCAACGCCGGGGCGATCTTCCTCGGCTCGCACACGCCCGAGGCGATCGGCGACTACGTCGGCGGCCCCAACCACGTCCTGCCGACCGCGCGCTCGGCGCGGTTCTCGTCCGGCCTCGGGGTGCTCGACTTCATGAAGCGCACCACGATCCTGGCCTGCACGCCGGAGAGCTTGCGGGCGCTCGGCCCCGCGGCGATAACGCTGGGCCGGTCGGAGGGCCTCGAGGGGCACGCCCGCTCCGTCGCGATCCGGCTGAACCTTTGAAGGCACGCGCACGATGTCGGAGGTCAAGGGGGGTGGGACGGGGGTCGAGAAGCGGGTCGAGCCGGCCGGGAAGGGCACGGATCGCCTGATCGCGGTCACGCTCGACGAGGACTCGATCGGCCGCGGCAACCCCGACCAGGAGCACGAGCGCGCGATCGCGATCTTCGACATCCTCGAGGACAACCACTTCGCGATCCCGGGCCGCACCGGGCCCTACGCGCTCAACCTCGGGCTCGTCGAGAACAAGCTCTCCTTCGCGATCCTGTCCCCGACGGGCGACCCGGTGATGACCCACCTGCTGTCGCTGACCCCGTTCCGCCGGGTGATCCGCGACTACGAGATGATCTGCGAGAGCTACTACAACGCCATCCGCACCGCCTCCCCGACGCAGATCGAGGCGATCGACATGGGCCGGCGCGGCCTGCACAACGAGGCGTCCGAGACCCTGAGGGAGCGCCTCGCCGGCAAGGTCGACCTCGACCACGACACCGCCCGGCGGCTGTTCACCCTGGTCTTCGCCTTGCACTGGAAGGGCTGAGGTGGGCCTGCGCCGCCGACGCCCGCACCGGCACAGACGCTGAGAGCCCCCGCGCGATGGACGTCCTCGTCCCGCCTCCGCCCGGCGACCTCGTCGTGCCGCGCAAGCGCCGGGTCCAGTCGGTGCTGTTCATGTGCAACTTCAACGCCGTGCGCTCGCCCGCGGCGGAGGTGATCGCGCGCCACTACTTCGGCAAGTCGGTCTACGTGCAGTCGGCCGGGGTGCGCTCGGGCGAGCCGGTCGACCCGTTCATGGTCGCGGCGCTGGACGAGATCGGCATCGACGCCAGGAAGCACCGGCCCCGCACCATCGAGGAGCTCGACGAGTGGGAGGGGCTGAACTTCGACCTGATCGTGACGCTGGCCCCCGAGGCGCACCACAAGGCGCTGGCGATGACCCACACCCTGGCGGCCGACGTCGAGTACTGGCAGACGGCGGACCCGACCATCCTCCAGGACGCCTCCCGCGAGCAGCGCATGGACGCCTACCGCGACGTCCGCGACGGGCTGACCTACCGGATCAAGATGCGGCTGAAGGGGTAGGGGACGCGGCGCGGGAGGCTCCGCGGTCGATCTGGCGCTTCCCGGCCTCGCGAACCGATCGCAGCGCATCCCGCGCGAAGGTCTGCCGCGCTCACCTGTTTTGCCGGCAAAGCGCGGGGCCCCTGTCCCTTTCCGGAGAGGGGGCCCGTTCGGCGCGAGGTGGTCGACACGATCGGTGTGCGGCGGGGAAGTCGCGCCCTCACGCCTCCAGCCGGCGCATCCCGGTGATCGCGCCGTAGCTGTTGGCGGCGATCCGCTCCGCCGCCCGGCGCAGGGGCTCGACCGCCACCGCCATGTGATGGCCGTTGGCGTGGATCAGGGTGTCGGCGTCGAGCATCAGGCCGGTATGGCCGCGCCAGTCGACGAAGTCGCCGCGGCGCAGGCCGTCGAAGCCGATCGGCAGGGCGCGGCCGACGGCGCCGGCCTGCTGGTCGGCGTCGCGCGGGCAGGGCAGGCCGGCGAGATCGAGGCAGAGCTGGACCAGGCCCGAGCAGTCGAGCCCGAGGCTGGTGCGCCCGCCCCACAGGTAGGGCGTCCCAACCAGCCGCTCGGCGGTGGCCGCGTAGTCCGGCACCGTGCGGTCGAGGGGCGCGCAGTGGGCCGCGAAGACGAAGGCGTCGCCGACCCGGACGAAGTCGCCGGCCGTGTCGGCGACCGTTATCCGCGCCCCGAGCCCGAGATGGCCGAGCGCCGGGCGCTTCATGTCGGGGGCGGGGTAGAGGAAGCTGCGCAGGGCCGTCACCCGGTGGGTCGGGGCCGGGTCGGCCGGGCCGAGGCTCGCCGCCGGCAGGTAGCCGACATAGCCGTCGCGCACGAGCTGGACCCAGGCGAACCCGTCGCCGACCTCGTACACGGCGACCGCGTCGCCCATCACCGCCTCGGTCTCGAGCCCGGCCTCCGGTCGCGGCGTCCGGCGAAGCGGGGCGGCCGGGACCACGACCCGGCGCGGCTCGCCGGCGACGAAGCGCGCCGCCTCGACCGCGCCGCGCAGTCGGATGTCGGCGAGGTCCGGCCGGGCCGGCGTGGTGCGCGGATCGTGGTTGGCGGTCGGCGGGCTCGTCATCACGGCTCGGGGCTGCGGCTGTCTCGGAATCTGCGGGCGTCTCGAAGTGATGATCGCGGGCCGCGGTGACCGAACCACGCCCCGGGACGCGTCTCCCCCCGCGCCATTTCGACGCATCGTCGTGCCGCTTGAGACGGCAACTGCATCATGAATGCGCCAGCGCGCCCGCAGGATCGCGGCGCACCTCTGCCTGCCTCTTCGGCACGCCGGGGCATGCATGGCAGGACGGCGACGGCCTCGTTTTGATGCGGTGCACAATCGGTGCGAATCGGGTACGGTGGGCCATGACGAGCGCGAGCCCTGCCGTGAAGAAGTCGAAGAAGAGCTTTGCCGACCTGCCGCCGATCCGGGTCCGCCGCGAGCCGCCGACGATCGTCGAGGCGGTGACCGCCGCGCAGGACCTGTCCGACGACCTCGAGCAGCAGATCGAGATCGCCGCCGGGCTGATCGGCCTGCCCGCCGAGGAGGTCCGCCCGCACGTCGTCGCGGCGCTGCGGGCCAAGCCCGAGCGCGTGCCGGAGCGGATCATCGCCCAGGCCGGCCCGAGCCGGGCGCCGCGCACCGTCATCGTCGAGCGCCGCACCCGCCCGCCGGTGATCGTCGAGCGCCGCGGCCGCCCGCTCGATCCGCGGCGCTGACGGCGCCCGCGGACCGCCTTCGCGTCCCGCGCTACCAGGCGAGCGTCGCGCCGCGGTAGTCGAGATAGGCCGTGCCGGGCCGGCCGAGCCGGGCCTCGATCACGTCGGCCATGCCGGCGACGCTGGTCGCCACGTCGATGTCGGCCCCGTCGCCGCCCATCTCGGTCCGCACCCAGCCCGGATGCATCAGCACCACGCTCAGGTTCTCCGCCGCGTGGCGGATCGCGAAGCTGCGGACCAGGGTGTTCAGCGCCGCCTTGCTGGCGCGGTAGTTTTCCCAGCCGCCGGAGGTGTTGAGCCCGACGCTGCCGAGGATCGAGCTCATGAACACCAGGCTGCCGCCGGGCGCGAGCCGATCGCGGAAGGCTTCGGCGAAGCGGACCGGGCTGATCGCGTTGGTGAGGTAGACCTGCGCCGCGACCGGCCGCGGCACCGCGTGCAGCGGATCGTGCGCCTGCGTCGCCACGCCGGCCACCACGAACACCAGGTCGAATGTTCGGGACGCCAGCCGGTCGTGCAGGACCGAGACCGCATGGTCGTCGTCGATGTCGGCGGTCTCGATCGTCAGCGCCTCGGATTCGAGGGCGGCCAGGCCCGGCGAGGCCTTGCGCTGGGTCGCGGTGACGCGCCAGCCGCGCCCCAGGAAGGTCTCGACGAGCCCAAGCCCAAGGCCGCGCGAGGCCCCGACGATCAGCGCGTTCCTGGCCGACGGATGTTCGAGTTCTGCCATGGGATGTCTCCTGCGCGGCCGGGTTCGGGATTTCTTGGGAGAAAGGTGGCTTCATCGCGCGATGCGGAAAGCGCCGTTGGGGATCGCCCGGTGTGCCGCCGCACGTTCGGTACCTCCACCCTCGGACGCAGCTTCGACACGCCCCCTTCCCTCCCCCGACGATCTCGGGCTTGCCCGCGATCCGCACCCTGTGTGCCCGAGTCGGGCAGGCCCGACTTGGGTGCGGGGGAGGGGAAGGCGACGTGGGCGCCTTGCGCGCGAAACGTACGGGTTCGGCGCCTTGCCCCGTTCCCTCAATCCCCCGTCTGCACCGCCCAGGTGGCGTGGCGGATGCCCGGTTGCGCCTGCAGGGCGGCGACCACCGCGTCGAGCTCCTTGGCCGCCACCGCGCTGGCGATGAGGGTCGCGACCACGTCCACCGCCGCGTCGCCGCGCTCCTCGACCTCGACGCCGCCGACCGGGTAGCCCGCCGCCTCCAGCCGCTCGACCAGCATGTCCTGGGCGGGGCCCGCGGTGCCGGGGGCGGTGGTGACCTGGACCTCGTAGGTCGCCTCCGTCGCGCTCTCGTCGATCGGCGCGCGGTTGATCGCGTTGACGAGGGGGCGCAGCAAGGTGTTGCAGGCCAGGACCGCGACCGCCACGAACAAAGCCTCCAGCGGCAGGTCGGCGCCGGCGAAGGCGCCGACTGCGGCCGAGCACCACAGGGTCGCGGCCGTGTTGAGGCCGCGCACGTTCATGCCCTCCTTCATGATCACGCCGGCGCCGAGGAAGCCGATGCCCGAGATCACGTAGGCGACGGTGCGGGTCGCGCCCTCGGCCCCGGTCAGCCGCATGCCGAGATCGACGAAGGCGGCGGCCCCCACCGCCACCAGCACCGCCGTGCGCAGGCCGGCGGTGCGCTGGCGGTACTGCCGCTCGGCGCCGATCAGGGTGCCGAGCACGAAGGCCACGATCAGGCTGATCGCCGAATTGACCGGCTCGGGGAGGGGCGTGGGTAGAAGGACCATCCGGTCTCCTAGACGGGCGCGCATGACGGTTCCGTGACGGGAGCCGGTCCCGCCCGAGGTCGCAGCGGGATTGACGGGTGCCCCGGGCAGCGGGCACACCGGCTCGACTATGGATCGATCAAGAATCCAAGTGCGGCGGGTTCAGCCCACCGGTTTCGACGAGGAGACGTGCAGGATGAAGGCTTCCTTCCAGCCGGCCCGGCCGTGTCGCGCAGGGTGCGCGCGCGCATGAGCGGCGCTGCGCTTGCCGAGCGTCCGGCTGCCGCCGCCGATCCGTTGCGGGCCCGCATCCTCGAGCTCCGCGCCGGCCTGGAGCACGGGCTGATCGGCTGCGAGGGCCTGGTCGAGCGCCTGATGATCGGGCTGCTCACCGGCGGCCACCTGCTGATCGAGGGGGCGCCGGGGCTGGCCAAGACCCGCGCCGTCAAGCGCCTCGCTGACGGGCTCGACGGCTCCTTCGCCCGCATCCAGTGCACGCCCGACCTGATGCCCGCCGACCTCACCGGCACCACCGTGTGGCGCCAGGATGCCGGCACCTTCGAGTTCCTGCCCGGCCCGCTGTTCCACTCGCTGATCCTCGTCGACGAGGTCAACCGCGCGCCGCCGAAGGTGCAGTCGGCCCTGCTCGAGGCGATGGCGGAAGGCCAGATCACCGTCTCCGGAGCGACCCATCCGCTCGCCGACCCGTTCATGGTGGTGGCGACCCAGAACCCGATCGAGCATGCCGGCACCTTCCCGCTGCCCGAGGCGCAGCTCGACCGCTTCCTGCTCCACGTCGTGGTCGGGATGCCGGACGAGGCCTCCGAGCGGAAGATCCTCGACCTCGTCGAGGGCGAACTCAACCATCACGGCGAGGCGATGCCGGTGAAGCTCTCGGTCGCCGAGGTGCTGGCCGCGCGCGAGGCCGCCCTGAAGACCTACGTCTCGCCGGCGCTGAAGGATTATCTCGTGCGCATCGTCGCCGCGACCCGCACCGATTCCGCGGCGCCGGACCTGCGCGCCGCGATCGAGCATCCGGCCTCGCCGCGCGGCACGCTGGCGCTGATGGTCGCCGGCAAGGCGCGGGCCTACCTCCACGGCCGCGACCACGTCGTCCCCGAGGACGTGGCGGACCTCGCCGCCGACGCGCTCTCCCACCGCATCGGCCTGACCTGGCGCGCGGCCGCGGAAGGGCTCACCACCCGCGGCATCGTCGGCGGATTGGTCCAGCGGGTGCGGGCGCTCTGAGGGTGGTCCCGGCAACCGCGAGAAGGCCCCGCGCGACCACGCCCTGCGCGGGTCCCCTCTCCCATGAGGAGAGGCGGCCGCGCCGCGCTGGCCGGATTCCGGCATGACCGCCACCGCCGCCCCCGAGACGAACCCGGCCTTCCACCTTTCCGGCGAGGCGCTGATGGGCCTGCGCCACCTCGCGCGCCGCGGCGTCACGCCGGCGACGCGGACGCTGGCGGGCCTGCCCGGCGGCATCGTCACCAAGCGCCGCGGGCGCGGCTCGGAGCCCGACGACGTGCGGCTGTGGTCGGAGGGCGACGACCGCCGCCACATCGACCGCAACGCCACCGCGCGCACCGGCATCCTGCACGTGCGCACCCACCACGACGAGCGCGACCGCGCCGTGGTGCTGCTCGCAGATTTCCGCCCCTCGATGCTGTTCGGCACCCGCCGGGCGCTGCGCTCGGTGGCGGCGGCCGAGGCGCTGGCGCTGCTCGGCTGGCGCGTCGTCGGCGACGGCGGCCGCGTCGGCCTCGTGGTCGCGGGCGCGGACGAGCCGACGGCTTTGCGCCCGGCCGGCGGCGAGCGCGCGATGACGGCCGTCACCGGCGCGCTCGCGTCGGCCCACGCCCGCGCCCTCGCGCAACCCACCGCCGCCGACCCGCCGCTCGACGCGCTGCTGACGCTGGCCCGCAGCCTGCTGCCGTCCGGCGGCCACCTCGTCCTCGCTTCGGCGCTCGACAGCCCCGGCCCCGACTTCGACCGCCTGCTGACGCTGCTCGCCGAGAGCCTGTCGATCCGCCTGATCCTGGTGAGCGACGCCTTCGAGCGGTCCCGGCCGCCGGGCTTCTACCCCTTCGCCCTGCCCGACGGCCGCCGCGGCACTGTCCAGTCCGCCCGCCAATCCGCACGCCAGCCCGCCCGCGAGCCGGCGCCCGCGCGCCTCGCCGCCGACGAGCGCCTGGCCGACTACGCCCGCCGCGGCATCGCGGGCCTGCGCCTCGACGTCGAGGCCGGCCCGGAGGCCTACGCCCCGCTGATGGAGCGGCTCGATGCGGTGTTGTGAAGCCGCCGCCGTTTCCCTCCCCCCCTGCTCCGCAGGGTACCCTCCCCCGCACCCAAGTCGGGCCTGCCCGACTTGGGCACACGAGGTGCGGATCTCGGGCTTGCTCGAGATCCGTCGGGGGGAGGGGGTGCGTATGCCCGCAGGCGGAAAACGATGACCCCCGCCGACGCTCCTCCCACCCTCGAGGCCCTGCGCGGGCTGCACCTGCCGAACCAGGCGGCGGGGGCGATCTCCGGCGAGGTCGTGGTCGCGATCCTGGCGGGCTTCGCCGCCGCGCTGCTCGTCGGTCTGGTGCGCTATCTCCGGGTCCGCGCCCGCGCCACGGTCCGCCGCGCGGCGTTGCGCGATCTCGCCGCCGCGCGAAACCTCGACCCGGAGGCCCGGCTCGTGGCGCAGGCCCGGCTGCTGCGCCGCGTCGCCCGCACCGTGCAGGGCGAGGATGCGGCGAGCGCGCAAGGGACGGCCTGGGCGCACAGGCTCGACGGGCTGTTCGCCACCACCTTCTTCACCGCCGGCGCCGGGCGCGTCCTCGCCGAGGGGCTCTATCGCCGCAGCGACCGGCCGGACCCGGCCGTCCTCGATGCCGAGCTCGGGCGCCTGATCGGGCGGATGCGCGGATGAGCCTGCTCCCGGCCTGGGTCACGGCGCTCGGTTCCGCGTTCGATTGGGCGGCGCCGCTGGCGCTGCTGCTGCTGCCGCTGCCGCTGCTGGTCCAGCGCTTCGTCCCGGCCGAGGCCGCGGGCGGCAGCGGCGCGCTCCGCGTGCCGGCCTCGCTGGTGGCGCGCGCCGAGGCCGGCGCCGACGTCGCCGCCCGCGGCCGGCGCCGGACCTGGCTGATCTGGGCCTTGTGGGCGGCCCTCGTCGTCGCGCTCGCCGGGCCCCGCCTCGTCCTGCCGGCCACCGCCCTGCCGGCCTCGGGCCGCGAGATCATGCTGGCGATGGACCTGTCCGGCTCGATGGAGCGGCGCGACTTCTCGCTCGACGGCGAGACCGTGAACCGCCTCGTCGCGGTCAAGCGCGTGGGCGCCGACTTCATCCGCCGCCGCGCCGGCGACCGCATCGGCCTGGTGATCTTCGCCGACCAGGCCTTCGTCGCGGCCGGGCTCACCTTCGACACGGCGAGCGTGGCGCGGGCCCTGGAGGAGGCGACGATCGGCCTCGTCGGCCGCTCCACCGGCATCGGCGACGGCCTCGGGCTGGCGCTGCGCCGGCTCGATCCGAAGGATTCCGGCATCGACGGCCAGCCGGTCGCGTCCTCGAAGGCGGTGATCCTGCTCTCCGACGGCGCCAACAACGCCGGCCAGACCACGCCGCGGGACGTGGCGGCTTTGGCAAAGGACCTCGGCATCAAGGTCTACACCATCGCCCTCGGCCCCCGCGACATGGCCGACGCCGACGGCGAGCAGGACGTGGTCGACACCGAGACGCTGCGCGAGATGGCCGAGATCACCGGCGGCAAGGCGTTCCGGGTGCGGACCACCGACGACCTCGTCGCGGTGGCCGACGCCATCGACACCCTGGAGGGCGGCCGCGCCAAGGCCCCCCCGGTGCCCCTGCGCCGCGACCTCTGGCCCTGGCCGGCGGCGCTCGCCTTCGCCTGCGCCGGGCTGCTCCTGGCTTCCCGGAGGCGGGGATGAGCGGTCGTCATCCGTCTCGAAGCTCCTCGCCCCGGTCCGGTGCGCGTCCCTCCCCCCTCTGCGGGGGAGGGTGGGCCCTGCGTGAGCAGGGGTCGGGAGAGGGGAGCGACGGCTTCGGAAACGTCGCGACGCCGCCTCGATCCTGTCCCGTCGCGCTGCCCCTCTCCCGACCCCCTGACGGGGGCCACCCTCCCCCGCAGGGGGGGGAGGGACGTGGTGCCGCATCCGACGACCGCCGGCTCGTCTCACAGAGAGGGCGCCCGCGATGACCGTCCTCGACGCCTACGCGCTGCTGCGGCCGTGGTGGCTGCTGGCGATTCCCCTGATCGCCGTGCTGGCCTTCCGCGCCGCCGCCCGCGCCGCGCCCCTCGGCGACTGGGCGCGGGCGGTCGATCCGGCGCTGATGGCGCTGATGGTCCGGCGCGGGGCGGTGCTCGGCGGGCGGCGGCAGGCGAACCTCGCGGCCGCGCTCGCCGCCGGCTTCGTGGCGCTGGCGCTCACCGGGCCCGCGGTCGAGCGCAAGGACGCGACGACCTTCCGCAACCTCGACGCGACGGTGATCGTCGCCGACCTGTCGCGCTCGGTCGCCGAGGGCGGCGGGCTGAAGGACCTGCGCCAGATCGCGCAGGGCGTGGCCGAGGCCGCCGGCACCCGCGCGGTGGCGCTGGTGGTCTATGCCGGCGACGCCTACGTCGCGACCGGGCCGACCACCGACCGCGACAGCTTCGGCACCACCCTGTTCGCGCTCGATGCCGACACGGTGCCCGACCGCGGCAGCCACCCCGAGCGCGGGCTGGCGCTGGCCCGCCGCACCCTGGAGGAGGCCGGCGCGCTCGCCGCCGACGTGGTGCTGATCACCGACGGCGACGGCATCGGCGACGCGGCCCTGCGCGAGGCCGAGGCGATGCGGGCCAAGGGCTGGCGGCTCCAGGGGGTGTTCGTGCCGGCGCAGAAGACCCTGCCGCCCGGCGCGCCGAAGACCGACCGGGCCGCCCTCGACCGGCTCGCCGCCGCCGGCGGCGGGGTCGCGGCCGACCTGTCGGCACCCGCCCCGGTGCTCGACGCGGTCGGCGCCGGCACCGCGCAGCACCTGGCGGCGGGCGGCTACGCCGTGCTCGCCTTCGCCGATCTCGGGCGCTGGCTGCTGCTGCTCGCGCTGGGGCCGGCGCTGATCCTGTTCCGGAGGAGCGCGTGATGGCCGCCTTCGCGCTCGGCCGCCGGCCGCTCTCCCCCGCCGTCTCGGCCGCGCTCTCCCGCGGCTGGCGGCGCTGGGCCCGGACCTTCGGGCTCGCCGCGGCCGGGGCCGGCATCCTCGCGCTGATGCTGGTCTCGCAGCCGCGCACCGGCCTCGGCCGCCTGCTGATCGGGGTCGGACTGCCCTCGGCGGCGCTCGCGGTGCTCGACGATCCGGCCTGGCGCGGGCCGGCCCTGTACGAGGCCGGCCGCTACGACGAGGCGGCGGCCGTGTTCCGCAACGGCGGCCGGCGCAACGCCTACAACCTCGGCAACGCGCTCGCCCGGACGGGCGACTATGCCGGCGCGATCGAGGCCTACGACGCGGCGCTGCAGTTCAACCCGCGCGACGCCGACGCGCAGGCCAACCGCTCGCTGATCGCCCAGCTCGTCGCCGAGGCGATCGACCGCAAGGGCGGCGGCACCGCCAACGGCTCGGCGCAGTACGGCGCCCGCTACAACAACACCGCCAACCAGGAGAAGGACAACACCCTCCAGGCCAATTCCAGCGGCGAGGGCCTGGCGGGCAACAAGGAGGCGAGCTCCTCGGCCTCGATCCCCGGCAACAGCAAGGTCGCGCGCCGCGGCCAGGCCGAGCAGCAGACCGTGGAATCGGGCCGCGGCGAGGCCCGGGGCTCGGCCGGCGACGCCGCCGGGCGCGGCCGCACCGGCGGCGGCTCGGCGATGGTGGCCGAGGCCCCCGAGAAGGAGGTGCGCCGCGTCACCAAGAGCTTCGAGGCGCACGAGATCCGCCCCGACCGTCTCTGGCTCCAGACCCTGCCGGACGACCCCGGCCGCTACCTCAAGCTCCGCCTCAAGGCCGAGCAGGCCCGCCGCATCGAAGCCGGCACCAGCATGCCCGCCGGGAGCAACCCATGGTGAGGTTTTGGAATGCGCCGCGCCGCGTCCCTCACGAGCAGACACTTTCGGGTTCATGGCCTTCGCAAACGCGGTTCTCAGGCCCTCCCCGTCATCCCGGGGCGCCGGAGGCGAGCCCGGGATCCAGAACCGCAGGGCGTTGGTCGTCATGCGCCGTCGGCGGCTCTGGATCCCGGGCTCTGCTGCGCAGCCCCGGGATGACGGGGTGGCGCGGATCCAAGCGCGATCGATACGGCTCCGATGCGAGGCATGAACACCGTGGCCCGCAAAGGGGGGAGGAAAGGGCGG
>NZ_JAKSXU010000009.1:0-1237 GCF_022829325.1 Methylobacterium sp. J-092
GGCCGCATTCTCCTGATGCACGCCAACAACCGCGATGACGTCAATGAAGCCTTCGCCGGCGACATCGTCGCGCTGGCCGGCCTCAAGGACACCCGCACCGGCGACACGCTGTCGGACCCGGTCAAGGTCGTGATTCTCGAGAAGATGGAGTTCCCGGAGCCCGTCATCGAGATCGCGGTCGAGCCGAAGTCGAAGGCCGATCAGGAGAAGCTCGGCATCGCGCTCGTCAAGCTCGCGGCGGAGGATCCGTCCTTCCGCGTCTCAACCGATCAGGAGTCGGGCCAGACATTCCTGCGGCGAAGGGGAGAGCTCCACCTCGACATAAAGGTCGACATCCTGCGCCGCACCTACAAGGTCGACGCCAACATCGGCCAGCCGCAGGTGGCGTACCGCGCGAAGCTGACCAGCCGGACCGAGATCGACTACACCCACAAGAAGCAGACCGGCGGCACGGGCCAGTTCGCGCGGGTGAAGTTCGTGGTCGAGCCGAACGAGCCGGGCAAGGGCTTCGAGTTCGCCCCGAAGGTGATCGGCGGCGCGGTGCCCAAGGAGTACATCCCGGGCGTCGAGAAGGGGCTCAACTCGGTCCTCGGCGCCGGCATCCTCGCCGGCTTCCCGGTGGTCGACATCAAGGTCGAGCTGATCGACGGCGCCTACCACGACGTCGACTCCTCGGCGCTGGCCTTCGAGATCGCGTCCCGGGCGGCGCTGCGCGAGGCCCTGCAGAAGGGCGGCTCCGTGCTGCTCGAGCCGGTGATGAAGGTCGAGGTCGTCTCGCCGGAGGAGTATACCGGCTCGGTGATCGGCGATCTCAACTCCCGCCGCGGCCAGATCCAGGGCCAGGACATGCGCGGCAACGCCAACGTCATCAACGCGATGGTGCCGCTCGCCAACATGTTCGGCTACGTGAACCAGCTGCGCTCCTTCTCGCAGGGCCGCGCCAACTTCACGATGCAGTTCGACCACTACGAGGAAGTGCCGCGCGGCGAAGCCGACAAGGTCATCGCCAAGTACGCGTAAGTCTTTCCTCGACATCCCATCCGCGTCGCCGGCCTGACCGCAGGTCCGGCGCGCACCCCTCATCGAACCGGAGGCTACCATGGCCAAAGAGAAGTTTGCCCGCACGAAGCCGCACTGCAACATCGGCACGATCGGTCACGTTGACCACGGCAAGACGTCGCTGACGGCGGCGATCACGAAGGTCCTGGCGGAGTCCGGCGGGGCGACGTTCACGGCC
>NZ_JAKSXU010000015.1:0-781 GCF_022829325.1 Methylobacterium sp. J-092
AGTCGGTGGCGATCAACACCATGATCCTCTCGCTCCTCTACCGGATGAAGCCGGAGGAGTGCCGCCTGATCATGGTCGACCCGAAGATGCTGGAGCTGTCGGTCTACGACGGCATCCCGCACCTGCTCTCCCCCGTCGTCATCGACCCGAAGAAGGCGGTCATCGCCCTCAAGTGGGCAGTGCGCGAGATGGAGGAGCGCTACAAGAAGATGTCCAAGATCGCGGTCCGGAACATCGACGGCTACAACGCCCGGATGGCCGAGGCCCGCGCCAAGGGCGAGACCATCACGCGGACGATCCAGACCGGCTTCAACCGCGAGACCGGCGAGGCGGTGTTCGAGGACGAGGCGATGGACCTCGCGGCCCTGCCCTACATCGTGATCGTGGTCGACGAGATGGCCGACCTGATGATGGTGGCCGGCAAGGACATCGAAGGCGCGATCCAGCGCCTGGCGCAGATGGCGCGCGCGGCCGGCATCCACCTGATCATGGCGACGCAGCGTCCGTCGGTGGACGTGATCACCGGGACGATCAAGGCGAACTTCCCGACCCGGATCAGCTTCCAGGTGACGAGCAAGATCGACTCGCGCACGATCCTGGGCGAGATGGGCGCCGAGCAGCTCCTGGGCCAGGGCGACATGCTGTTCATGGCCGGCGGCGGGCGCACGACCCGGGTGCACGGGCCGTTCTGCTCGGATTCGGAGGTCGAGAGCGTGGTCGCCCACCTCAAGCGCCAGGGCCGCCCGGCCTACCTCGAGGCGGTCACCGCCGACGACGGGTC
>NZ_JAKSXU010000029.1:0-15569 GCF_022829325.1 Methylobacterium sp. J-092
CGACAACATTGAATTTTTGAAGCTGAGCAGCCCCGCAACAAAAACATCAGTTCAACTGTAAACTACCTCTTGGACTTGTCGTCAAACCACTAAGATGAGCATCAAGCTGATCGCGGATCTCTCTGGCCATCGCCAGATCAAAGCGTAGACGTGCAGCTACAATGGGATCAGGCTGCACGCTCCCATCCATAAGTACGGCCATCCGGTCCGTGAACAAATTGAGCGCGACCGTCTGTCCGTTCAAGACGATACTGACAGCACCTGTAATATGCCGAACGGGGACTTCATCAGGATCGGGCGTGGCATCAATCGGCATCCCCTAAATTCCTTCAAAAACTGATAACCTACAATTGACTAGTCAATTTCTACAATGCGCTCGAAGCAAGTTGACGTTCTCAAATACTATCTACAGATTTGAACATATATGTTAATTAATAGTAAAAATATAGACCAAGTTGTGAGTTTTTTGAACGCCTAACTACCACCGACTACCGCGCCGCCAAGCTCGATGCCTCGACGTTCGGGGCGCACTCCCTGCGGGCCGGCTACATCACTTTGGCAGCCGAGCGGGGTGCGGATCTTGCCCGCATTATGGATCAGTCCGGGCACCGCGATCCGCGTACGGTCGTCAGCTACATCCGGCGGGCGAACGCCTTCAAAGGGCACCCGGCGAGCACGTTTCTGTAGGCGGGCAAGATCGGGTTAGAGCGTTTTCGGGCTCCGCTGAATCGGGGAGGTGGGGTTCACGCGAAGCTGTTGGGCTGATTCACTGATCGCTTTTGAGAAGGAGCGAAGCATGGGCCGACCCTACAGCCAGGACCTGCGCGAGCGGGTGGTGAAGGCCGCGGCAACGACCTCGCGCCGCCAGGCGGCCGCGCGGTTTGGGGTCGGCATCGCGACTTCGATCCGCTGGATGGCCGCGCTCACGACGACCGGGACGGTGGCCGCTCATCCGCAGGGGCGGGCGCGCCGCTCGAAGCTCGATCCGCACGAGGCGTTCCTGCGCGGCCTGATCGACGGACGAGACGACATCACCCTGGAGGAGATGCGCGCCCGGCTTCGGGATGAGCACGATCTGACGGTCGGTCTGGGCACCCTGTGGAGCTTCCTCGACGCACGCGAGCTCACGTACAAAAAAAGACAGCTACGCCGCCGAGCAAAATCGCCCGGACGTGAAGGCCGCGCGCGAGGCGTGGTTCGAGGGCCAACCCGATCTCGACCCTGCCCGCCTCGTGTTCCTCGACGAGACCTGGACCTCCACCAACATGGCCCGCCTGCGCGGACGGTCTCCCCGCGGCGAGCGGCTGCGTTCGCCCATCCCGCACGGTCACTGGAAGACCACGACCCTGGTAGCCGGCCTGCGCCTGTCCGGGATCGCCGCCCCGTTCGTGCTCGATGGGCCGATCAACCGCGACGCCTTCCAGGCCTATGTCGATCAGGTTCTGGTGCCCGAACTCGCCCCCGGCGACATCGTCGTCATGGACAACCTTGGAAGCCACAAGGGGCCGGCCGTGCGTGCCGCCATCGCGGCAGCCGGCGCGCACCTCTTGTTCCTCCCGCCCTACTCGCCCGACTTCAACCCCATCGAGATGGCGTTCTCGAAGCTGAAGGCGCTCCTGCGCAAGGCGGCTGAGCGAACCGTCGAGGGATTGTGGTCGGCCATCGGACGCCTCGTCGATACCGTCACGCCAGACGAGTGCGCCAACTTCTTCGCCGCAGCAGGATACGAACCAGATTAAACCGAAAACGCTCTAGCGGGGACTCATCCCCATCGCTGTCATCGTCTTATGAGATCCCCACGAGCTTGATTTAGCTGCTAATTTGGCTGACTGCGCTCGCGATGGCGATTGCCGCAAGGCAGCGTCCGTAGGCCTGCGTAGGAACGCTCGACCATGCCGAACACGTTTGGCCTCAACCGCACGCTTGGAGGTGCGATCGGCGTCATCGCGCTGGTGTCGGTCCTCAGCAGCGGGGCGATCTTAGCCACACGCAACCACCTGCAGGATGCGACCGACGCCCTCGACCGCTCGACACAAGTGGTTCGGGGGCTCGATGCCTTCCGCACCGCCATGCTCAACCAAGAGACCGGCCTACGTGGCTATCTGATCACCGGGCGCGAGAGCAGCCTGGAGCCCTACCGCGCGGGGCGGCCGGCCCTGGACCAGACGATCACACATTTGAGGACCTTGATCGGCAACGATGCCGAGCGTTCGCGTCTGTTTGCCGATGCCGTGACGGCAGCGCGCGCTTGGCAAACCGACATCGGCGAGACCGCGATACGTCAGGCTGCGGATCCGACGACGCGACCGGATGGGGTGCGTATCGAGGCCGAAGGCAGGGGCAAGCAGTTCTTCGACACCCTGCGCAGCAAGCTCATCGCCATCGACAATCTGGAAGAACAGACTCGTGCGGCACAGGCCGCTCGTGTCACGCAGGCCGAGCGCAACGAGAGCCTCGCACTCTGGGGCGGGACCGTGCTCACGCTCCTAATCTGCATCGGGATCGGGATCGGGATCAACCGGCTGATCGTCCGGCCGCTCGGGCGGGTGATGACCTTCGTCGAGCATGTCGGTCAGGGCGACCTGTCCGGGACGCTCGGGGACGGCGGCCACAATGAAATCGGTCGCTTGAAGCGTACCCTCAATGCAATGGTAGCGGGGCTGGCCGACCTCGCTCGCACCAACCGCACCGCCACCTCGGACCTGAACGCGGCGGCGGCCGAGATCCGCGCCTCGGCGCAGGAGCAGGCGGCCTCGGTGGAGGAGCAGTTCGCGGCGGTGCAGGAGACGGCGGCGACGGTGGACGAGATCACCCATTCGGGCGCGCAGATCACGAAGCGGGCCGGCGAGGTGATCGCCACCGCCCAGGCCACGGCCCAGACCTCGCGCCAGGGCCTGCGCGCGGTGGCCGACACGGCGCGGGCGATGGACGCGATCCGCGAGCAGGCGGAGGCGGTGGCCGGCAACATCGTGACGCTGTCGGAGAAGACCCAGACGATCGGCGACATCATCGAGACGGTCAACGACATCTCGGAGCGCACGCACCTGCTGGCGCTCAACGCCGCGATCGAGGCGGCGGCGGCCGGGGAGAGCGGGCGGAGCTTCGCGGTGGTGGCCTCGGAGATGAAGCTTCTGGCCGACCAGGCCAAGGCGGCCACCCTGCAGGTGCGCGGCATCCTTTCGGAGATCCAGCGCGGCATCAACACCTCGGTGATGCTGACGGAGGAGGCGGTCAAGCGGGCGGCCACCGGCAAGGCGCGCTCCGACACGACCCAGCGCACGATCGAGGAGATCACCGGGCGGGTGGAGGAGAACGTGCAGACCTTCCAGCAGATCGTGGCGTCGACCAACCAGCAGCAGCTCGGCATCGAGCAGGTGATGGGCGCCCTGCAGAACATCCGCCAGGCGAGCCAGCAGACCGCCGCCGGCACCCGCGAGGTCGAGGCGGCCTCGGCCAACCTCACCGAGCTCGCAGGAGCCCTCATGGCCCTCGCCGAACGCTATCGGCACTAGGCGCCTTTCAGCGCCTGCCCCGACTCGCCAAGCAGCAGAGTACCCTGTTGCTCGGTTGTCTCTATGAGGCCACGGACCTGCGCGATGAACAAGTCGATCTGCACCACCCCTTGAACGATCGCGACGATGAGATTGGCGTTCGCAACATCGATATGAGGTAGCCTACTCGTTTCCCGGCTACGCAAATCGGAGAGCAGCGCCTTCATTTCATCCCGCCGTAGTCGCAGGTCCGCGAGGATCACCTCAGCCCGCGCTGCCTGCAGGCTCGTAGCTTGGCCCCCGGCCAGGAGCGCTACGGCGGCGACATCGATCCGAGCGAGAGCCGATTGGTCAGCCCCCTTCGGGCGCAATGGAATGATCTCTCTGCTCATCGTCCCGCATCCGCTTATCGGGAGACTTGTAGCCCCAATGCCGGCATACAGCCTGCCAACGGCAATGAGATGTCATCTTGCAGGCGGCCGCAATCTAGCGCCTCAGCGACCTGCCAGAGCACCCAATCTGAGCGTGTGGAGGACGCCCTCGCGATAGAGGGTATCATCTCGCTGAGGTCGCACTATTCGACGAGAACGATCACCAAAGGATCGATGCTGGCGAGTTCGGCCAAGGCCTCGACGGAGTAGGCGCATCGCAGACGAGCAGCGCGCACCTGCGATGCCAAGCGTTGGTGATAGTCCGAGGGAGGATCGTTCGAGATGCTCATAGGTCGGCCTACGCAGGTCGAGAGCACTCGGTTTCATCAAGTGCCTGTTAGATCGATCCCGATGGTTTTGACCGGGGCAGCCCCAGATCCGTCAAACCAAGCCCCTGCGCCAAGCCGGTCGCAGCTTCAAGCGAGAGGTCGCTATCGGCACCTTGTTCGATGGCCTCGATAACAATCGGATCGGTCCCCAGGAGGCGTGCAGCAGTGATCAGATCCAAACATAGCTTGGCACGCGCCGGTCCCGCATGCTGGGCAAGATTCCGAAGCAGAACTCGCCTCCGTTCCGCTGTTTGTGCCATGCACACGGCATGAGTTCCTCGTGAACGACGAATTGCCGCTCACCGAGCATATCTGTTTAGGCCATACATCCCCCTACCTGTAGTTGATCCCCTGCCATTCCTACAACGCACGGAACCCCACGGAGGCAATCTGGTCCGCATCGTGGAGGTCTCAGCGCACCGCGATCCGCGGACGGTGCTTGCTTATCGCCTAAGCTGCTCCAAGCAGCGTAGCCGGCGTCCGCCCAGTACCTGCGCCCAGGCCATAGCTGGCCGCGAACGAGTCAGCTGGCATCGGCTTGCCGAACAGGTAGCCTTGACCCTCCTGGCAGCCCTCAGTGCGCAGGCAGGCATGCTCGGCCTCGGTCTCGATGCCCTCGGCTATTACCGACAGCCCGAACCCGAGCCCAAGCTGCAGGATCGCACGGACGATCGTCACGTCGTGATGCGAGGCGAGCATACCGGTCACGAACGAGCGGTCGATCTTCAGCCGCGTAAGTGGAAAGCGCTTCAGAAGGCTGAGGGAGGCGTAGCCCGTCCCATAGTCGTCGAACGCGATGCCGACCCCGGTCTCGCGGAGGCTGTGCAATGTTGCGATCAGTTCGATCTCCTGACGCAGCACGATGTTCTCTGTGATCTCCAGCTCCAGGGAGGAGGCGGGCAGGCTGGTGTCGCTCAAGATAGCGCGGACCGTCTCGGAGAGGTCGCCCCTTTGAAACTGAGCGCTGCACAGGTTGACCCCCATACGGAAGTCCGGTGCTCCCGCGGAACGCCATGCTTCTGCCTGGGTACAAGCCGTACGCAGGACCCAATCGCCGACCTGAGCAGCGTAGCGACTGCTGTCGAGCACGTCGATGAACGCAGCTGGTGCAAGCAGGCCGCGGTCAGGATGCTGCCAACGGATCAACGCTTCCGCTCCGACAAGTGCGCCATCGCTCAGGCGCACTTGCGGCTGGTAGAACAGGACAAACTCAGCACGCTCGACCGCCCGACCCAACTCGTCCCGGCAAACACGAGCACGCTGCGCCTGGTGTCGTAGGACCGGGCTGAACAGCCGATGGCAATGCCGGCCGTCGCCTTTGGCTTGGTACAGCGCGAGATCCGCACACCCGAGGAGTTCTCCGGCGTTGTCGCCGTGCGAAGGTGCTATGGCAATGCCAAGGCTGGCGCTCAATCTGAGTGTCTGCCCGTCATACTCGAACGGTTCGGCGACAGCTGCGATGATGGAACTCGCCACCTCGGCAGCGCGGAGCGGATCGCCGATATCGGGTAGGAGGACAACGAACTCGTCGCCGCCAAGCCGGGAAACCGTGTCGATCGGACGGACACAGGCGAGGATACGGGTCGCCATCACTCTGAGGACAGAGTCGCCGGCACCATGGCCGTAGCTGTCGTTGACCTCCTTGAAGCCGTCCAAATCGAGCATCAGCACGGATACAGGTCGGCCCGCAATGGCGATTTCATCCAGCCGCTCGCGCAGGACGGCGCGGTTGGGCAGTTCGGTCAGCGGATCGAGATGTGCGAGGCGGAACAAGCGCTCTTCGTTGGCGCGTCGCTCACGGATATCACGCACGATCGAACCGAAAGCGGCTCGCCCCTCCTCCTGCCACTTAGACAGCGATAGCTCGATCGGGAATTCAGTCCCGTCCTTATGGCGGGCCGGCAGCTCGATAGTCTTGCCAACGAGCCTAGGTTTGCCCCCGTTGGCAACCCGATGGAGGCCGCCACCATGCCCCCCGCGCATGCGCTCGGGGACGATCAGGTCGATCGACTGTCCGACCGCCTCCGCGCTCTCATGACCAAATATTTGTTCGGCGGCAGCATTCCAGAAGGTAATGTGACCACTGGCGTCGGCACAGATGATGCCGTCCGGGGAGGTCGATGCGATCTGCTCGAAACGCGATTGGCTTGCTCGATGCGCAACCTCCAGCCGACGCAGCTCCATGCGATCGAGGGTGAGGTTTGCGAGCTGCTGCAACGTCTGCCGATCAATGTCAGAGAAGGCGTTGCGCGACCGCGAGTCCGCTAGACAAAGCGTGCCAACGGCATGACCGGAAGGCGATCGCAGCGGAATGCCGACGTAGAAGCGGATATGCGGCGGCCCTGTGACGAGCGGGTTGTCGTGGAAGCGTGGATCGAGGGTGGCGTCGAGCACGACGAGAGCCTCGGTCTGCATGATGGTATGCGAGCAGAACGCGACCTCCCGGTTGGTCTCGCACAGGCTGAGGCCGACCTTGGCGTGAAACACCTGTCGGTCACGATCGAGTAGGGAGACGAAAGCAGTCGGCACCTCGAACAACCGCGCAGCTAGAGCGACAATCTGCGTGAAGCCAGGCATCGGGGCTGAACCGAGCAAGTCGTATTCGGCTAGCGCCGCAACACGTGCATCTTCGCCGATGAGGATAGGAGGTGGTTGCACAATGAGAACCGAAAGTTGTTCCTACGTACGAACTTAAGGCCAGATTGTTAAGATCTTGCGTATCGCAGGCGTGGCAACCTATCGTCGGACACCTGAGGGCTACGGATCACTGCTTTGTGACGAACCGCGCTGCCCACTCGTCTGCCGTCAGCACCGGTCCGGTGACGCCGAGCACGCCATTGGTGACGATGCCGAGGCCATCGGCGACCCAGGCTTGCCAGTCCTCGACGTGGATGTCGGATCCGACGCCGGGCGGCCGATCGGTGAGGATCAGCTTGGATGCCAGCGGTGAAGGCGGCTTGCTCGCGCGGGGTCATAGGTGTGTCCCTGTTGCTCGTAGCTGTAAGCGTGGCAGTATCCTGCACGCGGGCGCGGAGTTCATCGCGATCGGCGAGGAGCAGGGACGCAGGATGGCTGGAATTCTGGACGGGGCTGATCTGCCTCCGCTCCCGGCTACCGTCGTAAAGCCGTGGGTGATAGCCGTAAAAACCGGCACGCTGGGGATGCACGATGTGGTGGCTTCGGCCGCATCGAGTACGGCAGCGAGCGTGAAACGCCGTGTCGTCGTCTGGCCGGGCCTCGACATGGCGATCGCAGCGGCGGTCGAAGCCTCGGTCGCGTTCGCGGAAGCGCTCGCCAAGCGGGGTGCTGCGACGACCAAGCTGCGCTCTGAAGCACTCGCGTCGCGGGAAGTGGTGATCGAGCATCTGCGGACGGCTGCCCCGAGTGAGGATACGCGGGCGCTTGGGCTTGGGTGGTAGGCGAGATGTCTCAGCGATGCGGAGAACATGGTACGCAGAGCATCAAATGATAGCGCCCAACCCTGAGCATTCGGGCAAATATCTGCGCTCGTGGTGCGGTACAGGACGATCAATATGGCGCTGAGTGGTCCCCCGCCTGCCTCGTGCCCGCACATGGACACATTGATCGATTTGCTGAGCAAATTTCCAACTGGGCAAGGCGACCTCGCGGTCCGGGCCATGATCGAGCAGTTGGATATCCTGGAGTATGATGCCCGGTGGCAGGGTGCCAGTGCTGTAACCCTTTCTGCCATTCAGGGGGCAAAAGTCCTCTTGGACGTTTCCGAACTGCAGCCTCGCCGTATGCGCGCGTTGTCATCACCATATGATCGACGACGCGCCGTAGGCGTGAAGCATTGAGGCGCCTCGGTACGGTCGACCTCAGCAGTAGAGCGTATGATCCACATAATCACATGCTACGCTGCGGATCGAGCTTGACGGCCCTCCCGTTGTGAGAAGTTAGTTCGGTGGGGATCATCGGCGCAGCTCCCGAGCCGCAAAGCCGGTGCCGTCAAGCACGGCCAGGATCTCGTTGGCCTTGGCTGCGGCGAGGCTGAGCGAATGACGGGCGGCCTGACGGACGAAGGCAGCATCCTTGGGATAGAGGCGATCGAGCAGGTCCAGCTTCTCGCGGGAGAGGTTCGCCGGGCAGATCGTGCACTCGAGGCTGGTCGGGCAATCGGGATGGTGAGGGGCTAGTCGAATGCCCTGCTCCATTACGTAGGCCTATAACGTCCGACGTGGACCAATCCCAAAGCGGCAGCGGGACCTCGACATGCGTCGGAACGGCAGTCGAGAGACCGACAACCGTTGCGCCGCCATCTCCCTGGCGCTGACCGAATAGGAGGGCGCAGGAGGCAGTCAAGGCGCCGACGTAGGTGAGCACCGGTCCGACCCGATAAACGCCGCAGCAGGCCGTCCAGGGCTGCAGGCGGGGCGAACGCCAGTCGATGCCCTCGACGTGCTCCAGAGGCAGGATATTGGCCGGAGTGCCGTTTCATTCCTGTCCCGCAGCCTCACTCCACGTTCGGTACGGAGGCATCGAATGCCACGGCTACAGGATGGAAGGCGTGCACGAGGTCGACATCGAGGTGACCTTCCATACCCTTCAGGATAGCGTAGGCCTGCTGACCGGCCATCGGAGGTCTGTAAGGACGTCGTTCGACGAGGGCCCCGTAGATGTCGCAGACGGTAACCAACCGCACGAGATCGGGGATCTCCCGACCCTTGAGCCGATCCGGGTAGCCGGTGCCATCAAGCAGCTCGTGGTGCGACCGCACAGCCGCTAGCATCGTGTCTTCAAACCCCTGGCCCGCGAGCATGGCGTGACCGCGCGCTGGATGCGTGCGCATCACCGCCGTCTCCGCCTCGGTGAGCTTGCCCGGTTTGTTCAGGATCTCGGTTGGAACGTGGATCTTGCCGACATCATGCAGCAGGGCGGCCTTCGTCAGGCGATGGCGGTCTGCCTCGCGTAGACCGAGCGCGGCCGAGAAGGCGGCAGCCAGCGACGCCACGAGCAGGCAGTGCTGGTGCGTGGCATCGTCGAACTGTTGGACCGCTCGGATCCAATCGTAGATGCCGCTCTCACTGACGGCACGCACGACGAGGTCGGTGCCGATCTCGGCGCCGGCGGGCGTGATCGGTCTGCCGGATAAGAGGACCTGCCGGAGGAATTGCCGCGCTTTGACAGCCCGCTCCCGCACAGCAGCCGGGATCGGCCGCATCTGAACCTGGATGTGGCCCAATGTGGCTAGTAGCTGCTTCACGCTTGCCTTGGCGCTGAGCGTGCCATTCGCATCCAGAACCTGGGCATGAGCCTCGGCACGGGCTACATTGCCATGGACGAGGAACAGGTACGGCACCCCTTCGTCGCGCACCTGTTCCAGGACTCGGCGTAGGCGAACGATGGCATCGGAGGTGAGTGCCTCGACGTCGCTGACGATCAGTCTGGGGCGTGATACCGGCAGCGTATCGCCGTACAAGTCATGGATGGCCCCGCCGGTCGCGGTCCCAAGATCGCGTGTGAGCCTTTGAGCACGACGCAGGTCATCCGTGATCAGCAGAAGCTCGCCCATGGCTGTTTCCGATCAGATCGCGTCTTGAATGGAACGTCGGTGGGCTATCTGACGCTCTCGGCGACCTCGCGGCGCAATTCCGGCACGCGCGCCCACGGCTCGGTAGTCCGGGCTAGCGCTTCCAGGCGCGATCCGACCGCCGTCTCACGGACCGCCAGTACCGCGTCCCAAGCTGACGCGAAGGCCTCGACACAGGCCGGGTCGAAATGGCGGCCACTGTCGGCCTGGATACAGCCCAGCGCTTCCTCGACCGCCATGGCCGCCCTGTACGGTCGCACCGAGGTCAAGGCGTCGAACACATCCGCCACGGCGACGATCCGTGCCGATAACGGGATAGCCTCGCCAGCCAGGCCGTGCGGGTAGCCGCTGCCATCCCACTTCTCGTGGTGAGCCTCTGCGATCTCCGCGGCCAAGCAGATCAGCTCCGATCCGCTGCCGCCCAAGATCCGCTTGCCGACCATCGAATGGGTGCGGATGACGGCGAACTCGGCCTCGTCGAGCCGTCCCTTCTTCAGTAGGATCCCGTCGGGTACGGCGACCTTGCCCACGTCGTGAAGGGGGGCGGCGAGGTACAGCCGTTGGCAGTAATCCTCCGTCAGCCCCATCGCCTCAGCGATAATCTGGCTGTAGCGAGCCACGCGCCAGGTATGGTCGCCGGTGTCGTTGTCGCGATACTCGACCGCCAGGGCGAGGCGGAAGATGATTTCGGCCTCCCGCTCGCGCAGCCGTCGCGTCGCTTGCTCGATCTCGCCGGCCAGTGTCGTCGCCTGCTCGTCGAGATGCCGCACCGCCTTCGCCAGTCGGACGAGGTTGCGCACCCGCACATTCAGCTCGATCCCCTTCGCTCGCTTGTCGAGGAAGTCGGTGGCGCCCGCCTCCAGCGCGCTGAGCCTGACCGTATCGCACACATCGCTGGTGATCATGGCGACTGGTACCTGCGCGTAGTGCGGTATGGCGCGGATCTCACGGATGAAGGTGATCCCGTCCAGCTCGGGCATGTGCTGGTCAACCAACACAAGGTCGAAGGCGCAGGTCCGGGCCTCGACCAACGCCGCGAGCGGGTCGCTGCAGGCAGTGACGATGATGCCGTCTTTGGCCTCCAGGAATTGTCGGAGGCGCAACAACATCACCTTGCTGTCATCTACGAGGAGGACGTCCATGATCGTTTTCCGGCGGGTTTGGTGGGACTGTGATGCGGTCCGGACCGGACGATGTGTTCAGGATGGATAGTCTTCGGCGAGCAAGCTCAGCCGCGAGAAGGTGTCAGCCAGGCGGTACAAGCTGTGGTGAAGAGCTTCGATCTCCGGCGTCGAGCTGCCAGGTGCGACGGCCAGACGGTCGATTTCCTGCTCTAGATCCCGGCTCAGCTGCCGCAGCGAGCCTCCGAGTGATCGGATCTGAGGCCAGCGTGGCCCTGGATCGGCGTTGGCAGTGAGGACCTGCTCCAGCGCCGCCGCCAGCCGCTCAGCACCCGCTTGGTCAACACGGCGGGACAGCAGTCGAACCTCGGCCATGATAAGCTCAAGCCGCCCGGACAGTGGCGAGGAAGCGTCCGACCTCGGCTGCAAGGTGCTCTGATTGGCGCGACAGCTCCGAGGCCGCGCCGAGGACCTGACTGGCAGCGGCCCCGGTCTCCTCGGCAGCGCCCGCCACGCCGGCAATGTTGCTGGTCACCTCGCCCGTGCCCATCGCCGCCTGGCTGACGTTGCGCACGATCTCCTGTGTCGCCGCGCCCTGCTGCTCAACGGCGGCCGCAATGGACGTTGTTACCCCGCTGATCTCCTGGATCCGGGCGGTAATGCCGCCGATCGCCGTGACAGCTTGACCCGTGGACGCCTGGATGCGTGCGATCTGCCCTGAGATCTCGTCGGTCGCCCGTGCCGTTTGTGAGGCAAGCTCCTTGACCTCTGCAGCGACCACCGCGAAGCCTCGTCCCGCTTCACCGGCGCGCGCCGCCTCGATGGTAGCATTCAGCGCCAGCAGGTTGGTCTGTCCGGCGATGGTGGAGATCATGCCGACCACGTCGCCGATGCGGGAGACCGCCGTGCTCAACTCCTGCACCAAAGCGCCGGTTTGATCGGCCTCGGCGACGGCTTGCTGTGCCAGGGCTGCAGAGCCATCGACCTGACGTCCGATCTCCTGCACCGATGAGCCAAGCTCCTCGGCCGCCGCGGCGACGGTGTTGACGTTGGTGGCGGCCTCCTCGGCGGCAGCGGCCACGGTCGTGGACTGGGTCGCCGTCACGGTCGCCGTTGCCGTCATCGTCTGGGCTGTCGCCTGCAGCTCGGTCGCCGACGACGAGACCATGCCGATGATCCCGCCAACCGCCGCTTCAAAGCCGTCGGCCATCTGACGCATACCGGCTCTACGCTGCTCCTCGGCTGCAAGACGTGCCTGCGCCGTATCTGCCTCCAACTGGCGGGTGCGGATCAGGTTGTCCTTGAACACCTGCACCGCGGCCGCCATCGCACCGATTTCATCGCGGCGGGCGCGGTACGGCACCTCGGCCGTGGCGTCGCCGGCTGCCAGCACGGACATCGTGCCCGTCATTGCTTGGATCGGCCGTGACACGTAGAGTAGGCCAAATGCGGTGGCCGCGCACGCCGTGGCTAGCGCCAGGGCCGCGGCAACGTAGGCGGCCAGGGTGGCAGCATCGGTCTCGGTCGTTGCAATATCTGCGTCGCGTCGGCCGCCCCCTTCGTTGAGGGCAACATCGCGCAAGAGTGTTGTACGCGCTTCGTCGTAAAGGTGCACCGCATCAGGGCCGCTCATCAGAGTGAGTGCGGCGGCCTGCTGTCCCGCCTCCATCAAGCGGCGCATCTCGCTATCAGCGTGCTCGAATCGGGTCCAGGTGGCGGAGAATGCCTCATACAAGGACTTCTCCTCGGCGGAGGAGATCAGTGCCTCGTAAGTCTTGCGCGCGCTCGCGAGCTTGGCATGGGTAGCGGCGAGCTGGGCTTCGTTTGCAGCGAGACGAGAGGCCGTATCGGAGAGCGTGAGGAGACGCAGCTGCTTGATCCGGACCTCGGATGCCGCGCTCCCGATCGCGTTGACGGCGACAATGGAAGGCAGCCATTTGGTTGCGACCTGCGTGACGCTGTGACGAATACCGGTCAGCTTGAGGACGGAAAGAACGCCTTGTCCCGCACAGATCAGCGCGAGAAGGCCGAAGGCTGCAGACAGCGCGGCCTTAAGGGACAGGTTCGGGCGCATGTGGCAAGGCTCTAATCGTAAGGGGCTGGTCAGATTGATGCCCCGCTACCGCACGCCTGAGGCAGCGCACGGATGTGCACAATCTCGGGCGAGAGCGGGGGGATGTATGAACAGGGAAGCCTATCTAGAAGGCCACTCTTACTGTCTAAATCTGGATGTAATTGCTTAATTAAAACTTAATATGCCAAACAAGTGATCGGCAGTGAAATCTATCAAAAGATCAAATTCTGGAATAGCCCTCAAGGCACGCAAGGACAAAATTATAAATTGATTTGATTGCGAGTTACTCGCTGGATATAGCCGCGAAAACGGCGAGGCCCCGCAGGGCGCCAGGTAACAAGTCGTTACTTATTGAGCTAGGATCGTAGCGCCCGCCACTGCTCACAGCCGGGCGGCCGACCCGCCGCACGACCTCACGCTCGAATGAGATGAAGGCCTGAATACCGCCCTCGGCATCCCGCAACGGCCGGCAGTCGATCTCGGCCCGGTACTTGGCTCCGTCGCCGCGGTAGTTGGTGACGTAGCCGTGAAACCGCTCGCCTGAGGATAGCGTGCGGTGGAAGGCGTCAAGCGTCTCCCGGCGCGTCTCCTTGCCTTGCATGAAGCGCGGACTCTGCCCGACGATCTCGGCCGGGTCTCGGCCGACTAGCTGCCCGAACGCGGGATTGGCGTAGAGGATGATCGGGCCCGGACGTTCGATCGCCGCATCCGTGACCACGATGCCGACCGAGATGTCGTGCGCAAACGCCTTGATCCACTCGACGATTGTCATTCAGCTCCAGCGCATATGCCGCTCGCGTACGATGCCGATGTTCAAGACAGCTACGGCCTCGACGTTCCATAGGACGCCCGCACCCGAAGACTGAGGCCGCCGGCACCCTGCCGCCGGGCCATCCGCTCGATCCCTCGAAGGCACCCCCGCCGCCGGCCGACAGCTCCGGCCCAACCTCGCCCGGGCTTCCCGATCCGAAGTCGGACCGCGCGCCTGAGAGCAGCGGCTACGATGGAGCGCCGCCGTCGACCGGCTCCGGTAACGCCAAGGGTGGCTATGGGGCTGGTTGAGGCCTAGGGAGCCCGCCGCTGCGAAGAGGCGGGCTCCTGTTGACCCTCAGGCGGCAGCCCGGCCAGGGCGGCCGAGGCCGATGTTCTTGGCAAGGGCAGAGCGGGCTTCGGAGTACGAGGGAGACACCATCGGGTAGTCAGAGGGCAGGCCGAACTTGACGCGGTAGCTGTGGGGATCGAGGCCGTGCTTGCTCAGATGGCGCTTCAGCGTCTTGTAGCGCTTGCCATCGACAAAGCTGATCAGCGCGTCCGGCGTCACCGATTTCTTGATTTGGGCCGGCGTCGGCTGCTCGGCCTTCTCAGCCACGGTGTCGGTGCTTGCAGCCCCAGAACCGCTGTAGAGACCTGCCAGAGCCGCGTGCACGCTTCCAATCAGCCTCGGAAGCTCAAGGACCGGAATGGAGTTGTTCGCCACGTAGGCAGCAACGATGTCGCCGGCCATAGCGATCATTTCGGGGTTGTGCCCCTGGTTCTTATCGGTCACTTAGGTTGTCCTGTGTGTACGCTACCGGCCTGAGATCTGCCGATCGCCGTTCCAGATCAAGGCGCCCCCCCCCGCAAGATCGCGCGAGCCTGCCGTGACTTGTACGCATGCTCTGTGGATATGGTTTCGGGGAAGAGTGAGCTGGGGCGTCCCATCGAGCGGCCTGATTTCGCATCGTATCGAGAGCCGGCGACGAAAGCTCGCAAGTGCAGAGCGCAGGCGCTGTGTGTGAAGCCCCGCCACTCAGCGCTCTGGGGCTTCTCTGCGTCTGCTAAGCCTCATGTCGAAGCACAGCGACAAATTTCCATCTGTGTTGCAGCATTACGTAGTGTGCTGTTCACGGATATGTCTTGACGGTCCACCTTGTTCGGTAGAGCGATAAATCCTCTTTATGAAAGGGATCGTCGTGGACGAACAAACCGAAGCTCAGACCAACAACTTTGTGGAACTCGCTGCCGACCTCGTCGCGGCCTACGTGTCGAACAACAACGTGCCGGTGTCCGAACTGCCGAATGTGATCGCTTCCGTGCACGCGGCTTTTAAGGGCCTTGCCAATGGACCCCCCGCCGAGGATGCTGGCCCGGAGAAGCCGACGCCGGCTCAGATCAAGAAGTCGATCACGCCGGACGCACTGATCTCGTTCCTCGACGGGAAGCGCTACAAGACGCTGAAGCGTCACCTGACCGTGGCCGGCCTGACGATGGAGACCTACCGCGCGCGCTACGGCCTGCCGTCGGACTACCCGTCGACCGCGGCAAGCTACTCCGCTCAACGATCCGAGCTTGCTCGGTCTCTCGGCCTCGGCCAGCAGCGGCGCAAGGCAGCTCCCAAGGCCGCTGAGGCCGACGAGACGGTGTCTGACGCGCCCAAGTCCGCCAAGGGCAAGCCGAAGGCCGCTAAAGCCTCCGAGGCAGCCCCTAAGGCACGCGGTCGGAAGAAGGCCACCGAGACGGCCTGAGGCCGCTTAGCGCCTCGTTCCGGCACACCGCGGCACCTGTCGCGGTGACGGGCCTCTAACCAAGTGCC
>NZ_JAKSXU010000070.1:0-166279 GCF_022829325.1 Methylobacterium sp. J-092
GCGTGGCGAGCTCGTCGAGCCGCACCTTGCGGTTGCCGGAGACGACGATCGATGTGGCGCCGAGCGTGTCGAGGGTCGCCGAGGCCGCGAGCGTGCGGATCGACTGCTCCTGGCCGCCGACCTCGCCGCGTCCGCCGGCCATGTCGGCCGAGGTCAGGCGCAGCTGCCGGTTGACGTCGGCCGCGGTGATGCCGAGCGCGAGCAGCCGGTCGGGCTTCAAGGTGACGCGGACCTCGCGGGCGACGCCGCCGAGGCGCTCGACGCCGCCGACGCCGCGCACGCCCTGGATCGACCGGGCGACCACGTCGTCGACGAACCACGACAGGTCCTCCGGCGTCATCGCGGGCGCGGACGCGCCGTAGACCATGATCGGCAGGCCGGCGATCTCGACGCGGTTGATGATCGGCTCGTCGATGGTCCGTGGCAGGTTCAGGCGGATCTTCGAGACCGCATCCTTCACGTCGTTGACGGCCCGATCGGTGTTCACCTCGAGCCGGAACTCGATGGTGGTGACCGACGAGCCCTCGGTGATGGTCGAGAGGATGTGCTTGACGCCCTTCACGCCCGCCACCGAATCCTCGACCCACTTCGTGACCTGGGTCTGAAGCTCGGAGGGCGCCGCGCCCGACTGGGTGATCGTCACCGAGACGATCGGGATGTCGATGTTGGGAAAGCGCGTGATCGGCAGGGAGCGGAAGCTGACGAAGCCCAGCAGCATCAGGACGAGGAACAGGACGATCGACGGCAGCGGCCGGCGGATCGACCAGGCGGAGATGTTGAGGCGCATGACGTCGCCCCTAGCGCGCGGTCGCGTCGGCGAGCGGCGTCAGGGTCTCCGGCGGCACGGGCCGCACCCGGTCGCCGTCGCGCAGGAAGCTTCCGGCGCGCGCGACGACGGTTTCGCCGGCGGCAAGCCCGCTGCGAACCTCGGAGAACCCCGCGGCGGAGAGGCCGGGCACGACCTTGCGCGCCTCGACCCGCTCGTCCTTCACCACGAGGACCCCGGCGTTGCCGTCGGCCGCGAACAGGAGGCTGGAGACCGGAACCGCGACGCCGGTTCGCCGCGCCACCTCGACGGTGCCGCGGCCGAAGGCGCCGATGCGGAGCGCGGGATCGTCGCCGAGCGCGATGCGGACCTTGCCCAGCCGCGTGGTGCGGTCGACCTCCGGGTAGACCCGGCGGACCTTGCCGACGATCTTGCGCCCGTCCTCCAGGTCGAGCTGGGCCGGATCGCCGATCTTGATCCGCGGCAGCCAGGTCTCCGGCACCTCGCCTTCCAGCTCGATCTCGCCGCGCGCGATCAGGCGGAACAGCGGCTCGCCGGCCGCGGTCGCGGTTCCGCCGACGCGGGCGGTGCGGCGGTTCACGATCCCGGCTTCCGGCGCGCGGATCGCGGCGCGGGCGCGCTTGAGCGCGATCTCGGCACCCGAGGCCTTGGCGGTGGCAAGATCGGCCTCTGAGGCCTGCAGGCCGCCGCGGGCCGAGGCGAGCCTGCCGTCCGCGCCCTGTGCCGCGGAGACGCGCTGCTCGAGGATCGCGGCGGTGGCGTTCCCGGTCTTGATCAGGGCCTGGGCGCGCTCCAACGACAGCCGCGCCTCGGTCTGGGCCGCCTCCGACTGCACGATCTGGCTCTTGGCCTGCACGATCGCGGCTTCGGCCCGGGCGACCGCCGCCGCGTTCGCGGCTTCCTGGGTCGCGATCATCTCGGTGGAGAGTTTCACGAGCACCTGGCCGGCGGCGACCCGGTCGCCCTCCTCCGCCAGCAGCTCGATGATGCGGAAGCCCTCGATCTCCGGCGACACCAGGATCTCGTCGCGGGGCACCAGCGTGCCGGTGATGACCGCCCGCTCGACGATCTCCCGCGTCTGGGCCGGCACGACGCTGATCGCCGGCGCGATGGATTGCGGCTCGGGCACCGCCGCCGTCTCGACCGCGCCGGCGGACGATGCGCCCGCGCAGAAGGCCGCCGCGAAGCCGGCGACACGCAGGGCGGCAACGAAGGATCGCATCACGGCAGTGGTCTCGTTGGCGGCCGCGGGCTCGCCTGAGCCTGCCCTGTCGCACCGCAGCCCGGCGTTTTGAAGGCACGCGCCGACGCCCCGGGGAGCGTAGACGACGGCCTGGAAATAGGCGACCGAATACCTGCAACCGCGCCGCATTGAGGACGTTAAGCTTTCAACATCCCATGCGACGGGGCTCCCATGAGCATCTTCCAGATTCGTCAGACCAAGAACGGCATCGTCCTGTGGACCGGCTCGGCCGACGACGAGGCGACCGCCCTCGACGCGATGGCGCGCGAGGCCGGCTACCGCGACTTCCTCGCGCTGCCGGAATCGGTCCGCAGCAACGGCCTCGAAGCCGCGAAGCTCGACCTGATCTCCTAAGGGCGATCGCCCGGCCCGGGCGGGCCGGGCTCATCTCATCCGACGACAATCGACCCCGTTCGGCCCCGGCCGTGCGGGGTCGATGCGTTTTACGCCACCGCGAACGCCTTGAGGTCGAAGGCGGGGTCGGCGGCCTGCTCCGGCGTCGGCGTCCGTCCGGCGCCGAGGATGCGACGGGCCATCATGTGGTCGCCCGCGCGGTTGATCGACTCGACCGCGACCAGGCGCGCCGCGCGGTAGCGGAACACCGAGAACGCCTCGCCGGCACCCCGCCGGACCGACAGGTCCGACGGCCCCGAGAGGCCGGCGATCTGCAGCTTGTAGCGACCCTGGTCGCTCCAGAACCACGGCAGCGCCGCGTAGGCTGCCGGCCGGCCGGCGAGGCGGGCCGCGAGGCACCGCCCCTGGTCGATCGCGTTCTGCACCGATTCGATCCGCACGGTGCCGTCCGCGGACAATCCCGTCGCGAAGGCGCTGGGATGGCGCGTACAGTCGCCGATCGCCGAGATCGCCGGGTCGTCGGTGGCGAGAAACGCGTCGACCCGGATGCCGTCCGCGACGGACAGGCCGGCCTCGGCCGCGAGCTCCTGGTTCGGCAGCACGCCGATCCCGACCACGACGAGGTCGGCCGGCAGCTCGCGATCGTCCGACAGGCGGACGGCGCCGGCGCGGCCGCCCTCCCCCGCGATCGATGCGACGCCGGCACCGAAGGCGAAGCGGACGCCGAGCCCCTCGTGCGCGCCGCGGAAGAAAGCGCCGGTCTCGGTCGAGACCGCCCGCGCCATCGGGCGGTCGGCGGCCTCGATCACCGTCACGTCGAGGCCGCGCGCGGCGGCGACGGCCGCGAACTCGAGGCCGATGAAGCCGGCGCCGACCACGACGATCCGCCGCGCGATCTCCAAGGCCGCGCGCAGGGCGTCCGCGTCGGCGAGGTCGCGCAGCTGGCGCACGCCGGCAAGGTCGGCGCCGGTCACCGGCAGCGGGCGGTTGCGCGCGCCGGTGGCGAGAACGAGGTGATCGTACGGGAGGACGGTCCCGTCGCCGAGCCGCAGCGCCCTGGCCGCCCGGTCGATCGCGACGGCCCGGGTCTGCGAACGGACCGCGATGCGGTGCTCGGCGAAGAAGGCGTCCGGGCGAAGGTGCAGCCCCCCGGCGTCGGTCTTGCCGGCGAGATAGGTCTTCGACAACGGGGGCCGCTGATACGGCAGGCCCGGCTCGTCGGCGACGATGGTGACGGGATCGGCGAACCCGGCCTCGCGCAGCGACGCGGCGACCTGGAACCCCGCCTGCCCGCCCCCGACGACGACGAGGCCGGCGCTCACGCCCTGCCCCCGGCGGCGATCGCTGCGACCGTCTCCTGGCCGAGCACCTCGACCCCCGGCAACCAGCGGGCGCCGTCCTGCATCAGGTATTCCCAGAACGCGGCGGCCGCCGGACCCAGGACCTTGTCGGCCCGGCGGACCGCGTACCAGTCGCGACGGATCGGCAGGCCCTGGACGTCGAGCAGAACCAGACGGCCGGCCTCGACCTCGGCGGAGACCGTGTGCGCGGAGAGCAGCGCGATTCCGAGCCCGGCCATCACCGCCTGCTTGATCGTCTCGTTCGAGCCGGAATCGATCCCAAGCTTCGCCCGCTTGATGATGATCCCGTTCATGAATTCCTCGAACACCGTGCGGGTGCCCGATCCGTCCTCGCGCACGAGGTAGGCTTCCTCGGCGATGTCGGCCTTGGTCAGCCCGCGGCGGCCCGCCAGGGGGTGGTTGGGATCGGCGATCAACACCAGGGGGTGCGGCCCGAAGATCTCGGCCTCGATCGCGAAGTCGCGCGGCGGCCGCCCCATGATCGCGAAGTCGATCTCGTAGTTGCGCAGCGCCTCGACCGTGTTGCCGCGGTTGCGCACCGACAGGTTGATCTCGACGCCGGCATGCGCCTTCACGAAGCCGGCGATCACCTGCGGCGCGAAGTACTTCGCGGTCGAGACCACGCCGAGCGTCACCCGGCCGCCGGCGCCGCCCTTGAGGATGCGGAGCTTGTCGGCGCAGGTCTCCAGCACGGTGTTGATGCTGTCGATCGCCCAGAGCATCTCGCGGCCCGCATCGGTCGGCTTCAACCCGGTCGGCGTCCGGTCGAACAGCAGCAGGCCCGCCTCCTCCTCCAGCTGGCGGATGCGGGCATAGAGGGCGGCCGAGGTGACGTTGAGCTCCTGGGCGGCCCGCGTCATGGTGCCGAGACGTGCCACCGCCGCGACGGCCTGAAGTTGCTTGAGGGACAGGTTGCGCATGCGCTGTTTTTAGTTTTTTTGTAATCGGCCGCAAGAAGTTTTAGATTTCTTGCCCACAGGCGGCGTCGGTCCCTGGTGAAGGGCGACCCGCGTGCGGTATCCTGCCGGCTTTCGGGCAGGTAAGGCGTGCGGCAGGCGCCGTCGCACGCATGACGGCGCGGCAGGATCTCGGGCGGAAAGGCAAGCGGATGTCGACAGGTTCACCGGCACTCGGATCGCGGCTCGATGCATGCCTCGCCGAGGCTGTCGCGGCGGAGCCGCACTTGGCCGACACCGCCGCCGTGATCGCAGCGATCGCGGCGGCCTCCATCGACATCAGCGAGGTCATCGGGCGCGGAGCGCTCGGGGGCGACCTCGCGGCGGCCGGCGAGCACAACAGCGACGGCGACGTGCAGAAGGCGCTCGACGTGATCGCCCACCAGCGCGTCACGGAAGCCCTCCAAGGCGCGCCCGTCGCCGAGGTCGCCTCCGAGGAGGCCGAGGGCGTGATGCACCTCAACGCCGGGGCGCCGCTCGCGGTCGCGATCGACCCGCTCGACGGCTCGTCGAACATCGGCGTGAACATGGCGGTGGGCACCATCTTCGGCATCCGCCCGGCCCTGACCGCCGAGGGCGACCCGATCGCCTCCTTCACCACGCCCGGCACGGCGCAGACGGCGGCCGGCTTCGTCACCTACGGGCCGGCCACGGCGCTGATCCTGACGCTGGGCCACGGCACCCAGGTCTACGTGCTCGACCGTGCCGAGCGCGCCTTCCGCCTGACCCATGCCGCGCTCGAGGTGCCGGCGGCCGCCAAGGAATACGCGATCAACGCCTCGAACGCCCGGCATTGGGACGGCCCGATCAAGGCCTACATCGAGGATTGCCTGCGCGGCGCCGAGGGCCCGCACGACAAGGACTACAACATGCGCTGGCTCGGCTCTCTGGTGGCCGACGCGCAGCGCGTGCTGATGCGCGGCGGCGTGTTCCTGTACCCCGGCGACGGGCGCAAGGGCTACGCGCAAGGACGCCTGCGCCTGCTGTACGAGGCTGCCCCGATCGCCATGCTGATGGAGCAGGCCGGCGCCGGCGCCACCGACGGCGAGCGCCGCATCCTCGACATCGCCGCCGCCGGCATCCACGAGCGCGTGCCGCTGGTCTTCGGCTCGGTCGAGGAGGTCGCCAGCGTCGCCAAGTACTACGACGGGCGCAACCACGCCGCCGGGCGCTCCCCCCTGTTCGGGCAGCGCGGGCTGATGCGCTCGTGACCTCGGGACACGCCCGGTAGCAGCATGTCGGCGCGGCATCCGATCATCTCGGTCACCGGTTCCTCGGGGGCCGGCACGACCTCGGTGCGCAACACCTTCGAGCAGATCTTCCGGCGCGAGGACGTGTCGGCGGTCTACATCGAGGGCGACGGCTTCCATGCCTTCGACCGCGAGACGATGCACGCGATGATGGCGGCGGAGCCGACGCTCTCGCACTTCGCGCCGCGCGCCAACCTCCTGCCGGAGCTCGAGGAGGTGTTCCGCACCTACGGCGAGTCCGGGCGGGGCCGGACCCGGCACTACGTCCACGACGTCGAGGACGCCGCGCGCTACGGGCGGCCGCAGGGCAGCTTCACCGAGTGGGAGGATTTCGCGACCGGCTCCGACCTGCTGTTCTACGAGGGCCTGCACGGCTGCGTCGTCGACCAGACCCTGGACCTCGCGCGCTACCCCGACCTGAAGATCGGCGTCGTGCCGGTGATCAACCTCGAATGGATCCAGAAGCTGCACCGGGACCGGTCGTTCCGGGGCTATTCGACCGATGCGGTCACCGACGTGATCCTGCGGCGGATGCCGGATTACGTGCAGACCATCTGCCCGCAATTCTCCTGGACCGACATCAACTTCCAGCGGGTGCCCACGGTCGACACCTCGAACCCGTTCATCGCCCGCTGGATCCCGACGGCCGACGAATCGATGGTGGTGATCCGCTTCAAGGACCCCAAGGGCATCGACTTCTCGTACCTTCGCTCGATGCTCGAGGGCAGCTTCATGAGCCGGGCCAACTCGATCGTCATCCCCGGCGGCAAGCTCGACCTCGCGATGCAGCTCATCCTCACGCCGATCATCATGCAACTCGTCGAGCGCAAGCGCCGGCTCGCCTGACCGCACGGGTCGTCGCGGGCAATAAGTCCGGCTGTTTTGGCCGGGCTTCCCCACCCCTCATCAGCCCGCGCGAGGGCGTGTCGGCCCCGCGTCTCGGAACCTGCCGCATGCCAAAGGCCATCATCGCCCCCTCGATCCTGTCGGCCGACTTCGCACGGCTGGCGGAGGAGACCCGCGCCGTGGACGCGGCCGGCGCCGACTGGATCCATCTCGACGTGATGGACGGGCATTTCGTGCCCAACATCACCTTCGGGCCGCCGGTGGTGAAGGCCTTGCGCCCGCACACGAAGAAGTTCTTCGACGTGCACCTGATGATCGCGCCGGCCGACCCCTACCTCGCGGCCTTCGCGGACGCCGGCGCCGACGGCATCACCGTCCACGTCGAGGCCGGGCCGCACAGCCATCGCTCGCTCCAGACCATCCGAAGCTTGGGCAAGCGCACCGGCATTGCGCTCAACCCGGGAACGCCCGCCGCGATGGTCGAGCCGCTGCTCGACCTCGCCGACATGGTGCTGGTGATGACGGTGAACCCGGGCTTCGGCGGCCAGAGCTTCCTCGGAAGCGCGCTGGAGACGGTGGCGCGGGTGAAGGCGATGATCGCGGGCCGCGCCATCGATATCCAGGTCGACGGCGGCGTCGACGCCGAGACGGTCGGCCGTGCGACGGCCGCCGGCGCCAACGTGTTCGTCGCCGGCAACGCGGTGTTCAAGGACGGCCCCGACCGCTACGCCGAGCGGATCGCCGCGATCCGCGCCGGCGCCGAGGCGGCGCGCGGCCGGGCGATCCGATGCTGATGGCGACCTCATGCTGAAGGCGCTGATCTTCGACGTCGACGGGACGCTGGCCGAGACCGAGGACCTGCATCGCCAGGCCTTCAATCACGCCTTCTCCGAGCTCGGCCTGCCCTGGCACTGGGACCCGGCGTGCTACGCCGACCTGCTGACGGTGATGGGCGGGAAGGAGCGGCTCGCCCACTACGTCGCGACCCGCCACGGCGATGCCGCGGGCCTGCGAGCGCGCATGCCGGAGATCCACACCCGCAAGACCGCGATCTACGGCGGCCTCGTCGCGGAGGGCGCGCTCGCGCTCCGCCCAGGCGTCGCGAGGCTGATCGCCGAGGCGCGGGCGGGCGACGTCCGGCTCGCGATCGCGACGACCACCACCCGCGCCAACGTGGACACGCTCCTTGCCGTCAACTTTCCGGCCGGCGACCGCCCCTTCGACGTGATCGCCTCGGGCGACGAGGCCGCCCGCAAGAAGCCGGCCTCGGACATCTTCGATCTCGCGGTGCAACGCCTCGGCATCGCGCCGTCGGAGGCGATCGCGTTCGAGGATTCCGCCGCCGGCATCCGCTCGGCGCTCGATGCCGGCCTGCCGGTGCTGGCGACCCGCAGCCGCTACACCGAGAGCCACCGCCTCGACGGCGCGTTCTCGGCGGTGTCGGATCTCGGCGAGCCGGGGCATCCGCACCGGCACGTCTTCGGGTTCGCGTGGGCGGACGGGGTGGTGACGCTCGCGGGCCTGAGGGAGTGGCACGCGAGCGCCTGACCCGTCAGTCGCGACGGGCGAGCCGGCGACCGGCCAACTGCCGGCGCGCATCGTGCCGTCCCTGCGCTTCCGTCGCGAACAGCGTCGTCCCCGCGACGAGGCCCAGTGCCGCGGCAAGCCCGAGCTTCAGCCATTTCGGGTCGGCGCCGGCGACGTGGCCGACGGCGCGGTCGTCGAAACGGCCATGGGCGCCGGGATCGGTGTCCACCGGCTCGTAGAGGTTGTCGGCTCGGTGCTTGTTGGCGCGCACGCTGGTCATCTCCCCGCGATATCCGTGACGGGCGAGATACCCGTCGATCCAGCCCGGGATCACCATGTTGCCGACGATCGCCTTCCAGGCCGACGTCCCGATCCAAAGCTCGCGCGGCGCCGCCTGCGCGGCCGCGTAGACGTGGCGGGCGATCGCCTCGGGCTGGTAGATCGGCGGCACCGGCTCGAGCTTGCGCGGCAGCACCGAGCGGGCCCAATCGAATTGCGGCGTGTTCACCGCAGGCAGCTGCACCATCGTCAGCCGCACCTTGCTGCCGTCGTGCAGCAGTTCGCTGCGCAGCGAGTCGACGAAACCGCGCACCGCCGCCTTGGCCGCGCAATAGGTCGCCTGCAGGGGGATCGAGCGGTAGGCCAGGGCCGAGCCGATATGGACGATGGTGCCGGAATCCTTGGGCACCATGTGCTCGAGCGCCGCGAGCGTGCCGTGGACCTGGCCGAGATAGGTCACCTCGGTGACGCGACGGAACTCCTCGGCGGAGGTCTGCTGGACGGGCGCGTAGACCGTCACCATCGCGTTGTTGACCCAGACGTCGATGCCGCCGAACGCCGCGACGACCTCGGCGGCCACCTGGCTCACCGCGTCCGCGTCGGCGACGTCGGCCGCGAACGCCATCGGGCGTCCGCCGGCCCGCACCACGTCCTCGATCGTCCCGTGCAGGCCGGCCTCGCCCCGGGCGATCAGGCCGACGTTCCATCCATGCCGGGCGAACTCGCAGGCGACCGCCCGGCCGACGCCGGCGCTGGCGCCCGTGACCACGACCGTCCGTTTCCGCTCAACCTGTTTTCGCATTCTGTCCTCGTCGGCGCGCCGGTTGGCCGCGGTTCGTGAACGCCCGTCGCCGCCGATCTTTCCGTCGTCGGCCGATCGCGTTCCCGTGTGCCGCCCGCGTTGCCTCCCCGCGCCGCACGCGCGTATAAACCGCGGCATCCCCGCCCGGCGGCGTCGAGGGCGCGAGCCCTCCGCCGCCAAGACCCAAAGAACGCGCGACGCCATGGCCGGCCATTCCCAGTTCAAGAACATCATGCACCGCAAGGGCCGGGTGGACGCCGTCCGCTCGAAGCTCTTCGGGAAGCTCGCCCGCGAGATCACGGTGGCGGCCAAGCTCGGCCTGCCCGATCCGGCGATGAACGCGCGCCTGCGCGCCGCGATCATCGCGGCCCGCGCCGAGAACGTGCCCAAGGACAACATCGAGCGGGCGATCAAGAAGGCGGCCGGTGCCGACGGGGAGACCTACGAGGAGATCCGCTACGAAGGCTACGGCCCGGGCGGCGCCGCGCTGATCGTCGAGGCGCAGACCGACAACCGCAACCGCACGGCCTCCGACGTGCGCTCGGCCTTCACCAAGTCCGGCGGGAGCCTCGCCGAGACCGGCGCCGTCGCGTTCATGTTCGACCGTGTCGGGGTGGTCGGCTTCGCGGCCTCGGTCGCCGACGCCGACACGATGCTGGAGGCGGCGATCGAGGCCGGCGCCGACGACGTGCGCTCCGACGAATCCGGCCACGAGATCACCTGCGCGCAGGACTCCTTCGGCGAGGTCACCAAGGCCCTGGAGGCGCGCTTCGGCGAGCCGACCCGCACCGGCCTCGTCTGGAAGGCGCAGAACACGATCGACGTCGACGACGAGACCGGCGAGAAGCTGATCCGCCTCGTCGAGGTGATCGAGGACCAGGACGACGTGCAGAACGTCTACGTCAACTTCGCCCTGTCCGACGCGCTGGTGGCCAAGCTCGAGGCCTAGGGCGCGACACGCGGGGCGCGGGCGTCAGCGGGGCGAGGCCGCCCCGCTGCGGTCGCAGCGGTAGGGCGCGACCCCGATCGCCGGGTCCTGCAGCACGCGGCCGCCCGAGGCCGCGCAGCGGACCTGGAAGGAATCGTGCGGCCCCCAGAAGCTCCAGATCGTGAACATCGGCAGCACCATCATCAGGCAGACGCTGCCGATGACCATGCCCGCCGCCCAGGCGTTGCCGCGCAGCGGTTTCGGCGGCTCCGGCCGCATCGGCGGCATCGGCGCGAGGAAGGCCAGGGTCGGCACCAGCCAATCGAGGGTGTTCATCCGCCAGCCCGCCCGCAGTTTCGGCCCGCATCGTGGCGCGCCGCGAAGCCGACGGTAGTTCGATCGCCTCAGTTTCGAAAGTCGGTCAGCCGCGACCGTTTGGCGAAACCCTTCGTTCACGCTATGTGCTCAGACAGAGCCGGTACGGCGTTCCGGCCGTGCGGCCAAGGTCCGGTTCATGACGCCCATCCGCATCCTCGGCATCGATCCGGGCCTGCGCCGCACCGGCTGGGGCGTCGTGACGGTGACGGGGGCGAAGCTCGCCTACGTCGATTGCGGCGTCGTCACCTCGGACGGCGACCTGCCGCTGGCGCTGCGCCTGCGCGAATTGCACGAGGGCATCACCCGGGTCGTGCGGGACTTCTCGCCCGACGAGGTTTCGGTCGAGGAGACCTTCGTCAACAAGGACGCGCAGGCGACGCTCAAGCTCGGGCACGCCCGCGCCATCGCCCTGCTGGTGCCGGCGCTCGCCGGCGTGCCGGTGTTCGAGTACGCGGCGAACCTGATTAAGAAGTCGGTCTGCGGCTCGGGGCATGCCGAGAAGGCGCAGATCCAGGCGATGGTGCGCTTCCTGCTGCCGAAGGCCGAGTTCAAGCTGGCGGATGCGGCCGATGCGCTCGCCATCGCCATCACCCACGTCAACCATCGCGGCGCCCATGCGCTCAAGCGCGCCAACCCGCCGCCCGGCGCGGCCGGGCCGGGCGCCGCGCGGATCGCGGCGGCGTTGGCCAAGCTCGGCTGAGGCCGATCAGTTCAACGCCTTGAACTCGCCTTCGAGGCGCAGGACGACCTCGTCGCCGAGCATCGGCAGGTAGGCGTCGATGCCGAAGTCCGACCGCTTCAGCACGGCGCGGCCGTCGAAGCCGACGGTGTAGGCCTTGTCGACGGGATGGATGCCGGCCTGGTTGAAGGTCGCGTCGAAGGCGACCGGCTTGGTGACGCCGCGCAGCGTCAGGTCGCCGGTGACGCGCGCCGTGGTCGGGCTCGTCGCCTCGACCGCGGTTGCGGCGAAGGTCGCGCTCGGGAACTTCGCGGTGTCGAAGAAGTCGGGCGCCTTGAGATGCGCGTCGAGCTTCGGGTTCACGCCGGTGATGCTGTCGGTGCCGATCGTGACCTTGAGCCGGATCTTGGTCGCGTCCTTGGGGTCGAGGGTCGCGTCGCCGGTGACGTCGGTGATCTGCCCGTAATAGGTCGAGAAGCCGAGATGGCTCAGCGACCAGGTGATCTTGGCGTGGTCGGGATCGAGGCGGTATGCGCCCGGCCGGACCTGCGTCGGGTCGGCGCTGGAGGCAGTCGCGGTGTCGGCGGCCCGCGCCGGCGAGAGGGCGAGCGTCTGGGCGAGTGCCAGGGCGAGGAGAAGCAAGGGTCCGCGCATCGGGATCGCCTGGGTTGTAACCGACCGTTTCCCTGCCCTGATCCCACGAAGCTCGGCCGCTCTCAAGACTGGCCTGCAGAAAGACTCGCCACGCTTCGCCGGATGGCGGGGATGCGCGGCATTCTGTAGGCAGCGGACGGCACGCTGGACGCGGCAGCGCGAATGATCGGGATCTCATGATCGGTAAGCTCAAGGGCGTGGTCGATTCCTACGGCGGGGATTTCGTCCTGCTCGACGTCCAGGGAGTCGGGTACGAGGTGCATTGCTCGGCGCGCACGCTTCAGCGCCTGCCGAAGCCCGGCGAGCCGGCCGTCCTTTCGATCGAGACGCATGTCCGCGAGGACATGATCCGCCTCTACGGCTTCCGCTCGGATGCCGAGCGCGAGTGGTTCCGCCTGCTCCAGACCGTGCAGGGCGTCGGCTCCAAGGTCGCCCTCGGGCTGCTCTCGGTGCTGGAGCCGCCTCAGCTCGCCTCGGCGATCGCCATGGGCGACAAGACCGCCGTCGCGCGTGCGCCCGGCGTCGGCCCGCGGCTGGCCGCCCGGCTGGTGGCCGAACTCAAGGACAAGGCGCCGGCCTTCGCGCCGATCGATCCGGCGCTCATCGCCTTGTCGGGCGCGGTCGAGAACCGCTCCGCGCCCCAGCCCGTCGCCGACGCGATCTCGGCGCTGGTCAACCTCGGCTACGCCCAGCTCCAGGCCTCGGCCGCGGTCGCCGCTGCCTTGAAGGCTGGCGGCGAGGACGCCGAGGCGAAGGTTCTCATCCGGCTCGCGCTGAAGGAGCTGGCGCAATAGGGAGCCGCGAAACGCGACGACGCGATCCGATCGTGCGCTCGTGATCGCCGGAGCCTTGACCCATACGGTGCCGGATGGCATGTGGCGTTCGCTAACACGTTGAAAAAGCTTAGTTTTCAAGAGTTCTAAACTGGCGACGGTCGAGGACCGGGACGACGCACGGCGAGCGCTCTCGAACGATTCGAGGGCGTCGAAGGAAACGAGCCTCCAGCCATCGGATTTTGGATCGTATGATCGTCTGTTCCTGCAACGTCCTCTCGGATGGCGCCGTGCGCGGGTGTCTCGGCCCGGGTCCTGGCTGCCCGCGCACGCCGGCCCAGGTCTACGCCTGCCTCGGCTGCAGCCCGAAATGCGGGCGTTGCGCCCGCACGATCCGCTCGATCATGCAGAACGCCCTCGCCGCCGCGGCGCTCGAGGCGGGACAGGACGCCCATGCCTGCGCGACGGGTTGCGCAACCGGCTGCAGTTTGGGAAAGGTCCAGCCTGCAGAGGAGGGGATCGCCGCCTGAGGCGTAGCCCGGCTTTTCCCTCGCACGGCCAAGGGGAGAACGGGTTTCATGAAGGGCGACATCAAGGTCATTGAGTATCTCAACCGCGGCTTGCGCAGCGAGCTGACCGCGGTGAGCCAGTACTGGCTCCACTTCCGGATGCTCAACGACTGGGGCTACATCGACCTCGCCAAGTTCTGGCGCAAGGAATCGATCGAGGAGATGAACCACGCGGACCGGTTCGTCGACCGGATCCTGTTCCTCGACGGCTTCCCCAACCTCCAGGAGCTCGATCCCCTGCGGATCGGCCAGAACGTCGAGGAGATCATCGCCTGCGATCTCGCCGCCGAGTGCGAGGCCCGCGCGCTCTACCTCGAAGCCGCCAAGTACTGCGATTCGATCAACGACCGGGTGTCGAAGCGCCTGTTCGAGGATCTGGCCGAGGACGAGGAAGGCCACATCGACTTCCTCGAGACCCAGCAGGAACTGATCCGCCAGATCGGCCTGCCGCTCTACGCCCAGCGCCACGTCGGCGGCCTGGAGCCGATCGCCCCCGAAGCCGAATGAACGGGAGGCGGGATCGCCGGGGACCTCCGGCGATCCCGCGCGATGCTCAGTAGAGCCGGGTGCGGTAGGCCTCCTCGGTCGAGCGCTCGGCATCGGCGACGCTCACGGTGCCGGTCTGCTCGGCGAGGATGCGCCCGAGGCTCGGGAAGCTCTTGCGCTCGACCTGCGCCTCCGGCGACCACAGCTTGGCCCGCATCAGCGCCTTGGCGCAGTGGAAGAACACCTCCTCCACCGCGACGCGCAGACCCGTGACCGGGACCTTGCCCTGGGCGACCAGGGGCGCGAGCATCTCGGCCGACGTGACCAGCGCCGCGCGCCCGTTCACCCGCAGCGTCTCGTCGATGCCCGGCACGAAGAAGATCAGCCCGACCCCGGGATTGCCGAGCACGTTGCCGAAGCTGTCGACGCGGTTGTTGCCGCGGCGGTCCGGGATCAGCAACGTCGCATCGTCGAGGATCCGGACGAAGCCGGGAGCGTCGCCGCGCGGGCTCGCGTCGGCCCGCCCTTCCGCGTCCATCGAGGCGAGCACGAGGAAGGGCGAGAGCGCGATGAAATCGCGCGCGAAGTGATCGAGCCGCGGGAGCACCTTGTGCTCGGCCATCGGCCTGATCGCGCCGACATGCGTGCGCAACGCCTCGGGAACGCCGAGAATCGTGTCGTCGATCGTCCCGCTCAAGCGGCATCCTCCGAGTTCGGGCCGTCGCGGCCCTCTGACATGGCCTCGAGCCGGCCGGCACGCGCGAACGCCGCGCGAGACCGGCCCGGCTCCGACCGAGCCTGCACCTCGGCCCCGGGCTGCACAACCCGCGCCACGGCCTGTCGACGGCCGACGCCAGTGTCCGTCGATGTCGTCGGCAAACCTGCATCGGAGCCTTGACGGCGCGACCGCCCGGCCCTTGATCCTCGCCGCGACGATCGAGAGGCAGGGCGAATGACCGAATCCGCATCGAACGAACGCCTGCCCCCGGCGTTGCGCGGCACGCTGGCCCTGCCGGTGATCGCCGCGCCGCTGTTCATCGTGTCGGGGCCCGACCTCGTGATCGCCCAGTGCCTGTCGGGCATCGTCGGGTCGTTTCCAGCGCTGAATGCCCGGCCGGCCGAACGCCTCGACACCTGGCTGTCGCTCATCACCGGCACGCTCGCCGCGGCGCGGGCGGCCGAGCCGACGCGGCGGATCGCGCCGTTCGCGGTCAACCAGATCGTCCACGCCTCGAACGACCGGCTGGCCCGGGACGTCGCCGCCTGCGTCGCCCACGCGGTCCCGATCGTCATCACCTCGCTCAGGGCGCCCGACCCCGTGGTGCGGCCGATCCACGGTTACGGCGGCGTGGTGTTCCACGACGTCACCACCGTCCGGCACGCGGAGAAGGCGCTGGAGGCCGGCGTCGACGGGCTGATCCTGGTCTGCGCCGGCGCGGGCGGGCATGCCGGCACGCTGAGCCCGTTCGCCCTGCTCGGCGAGGTGCGGCGCTTCTACGACGGGCCGATCATCCTGTCGGGGGCGATCACCACCGGCAGCGCGATCCTCGCCGCGCAGGCGATGGGCGCCGACCTCGCCTACATGGGCACGCGCTTCATCGCGACGGCGGAGGCCAACGCCGCCGAAGGCTACAAGGCGATGATCGCGGAAAGCGCGGCCGCCGACATCCTCTACACCCCGTTCTTCACCGGCGTGCCCGGAAACTACCTGAGCCCCAGCATCCGCGCCGCCGGGCTCGATCCCGAGAGCCTGCCGGATGTCGACAAGAGCGCGATGAACTTCGGCAGCAGCCGGGCGAAGCCGTGGCGCGACGTGTGGGGTGCCGGCCAGGGCGTCGGGACCATCGCGGACGCGCCGCCCGTGGCGGACGTGGTCGCACGGCTCGCGCGCGAATACGCGGCTGCCCGCGCACGCCTGGGGGCCGCAGCCTACTCGGCTGCCTGAGGCCAAGGCAGTCGCCGGTTTCGGGCGGCCTGCACATCCGGACCGTCCGCCTCGGCCAGTTCCGTCCGGCTGCGGCCGTTGCGCTTGGCGCGGTAGAGCGCGAGGTCGGCCCGGCGCATCAGGTCGTCGAAACGCTCATGTCCCGGCGTGCTCACCGCCACGCCGATGCTGCAGCTGACCTCGAGGTGCGGCAGCGTCGGCAGGCGCAGGGCGGCGAAGGCGCGGCCGAAGCGGACCGCCTCGCGCCGGGCGGCCTCCGGGGTCTGGACCGGGATCAAGCACGCGAACTCCTCGCCACCGAGCCGGCCGAACGCGCGATCGCCCGGCAGCAAGGCCCGCCCCAGGGCGCAGAAACCGACCAACACCCCGTCGCCGACCGCGTGGCCGTAGGTGTCGTTCACACGCTTGAAGTGATCGAGGTCGAACAGCAGCAGCGCGCTCGGCGAGGGCCGCGCCAGCATCGCCTCGGCCTCCAGCACGAAGGCGCGGCGGTTGGCGATGCCGGTCAGCGGATCGACCGATGCGGCGAGCCGCTGTGCCCGCTCGGCCCGCTCCTTGGTCAGCGCCATGAACGTGAAGGCGAGGGCGATCGTGAACAGCATCGCGGCAAAGCACAGGATCGCGACCCAGCGCGATTGCAGGGCGTCGGGGCTGGTCGGCAGGGGGGCGAGGAAGGCTGCGGGGATCCGGACCGCGTAGCAGATCCCGTAGATGCACAGCAGGATCATCGCGGGGTAGCGCGAGACCAGCCGCTCCGCCCGGCCGCGCCAGATCTCGTACGCGCTCGCCGTGCAAAAGACGGTGGCGATCGACGAGGCGAGGACGACCCGCGCCGCGATCGAGCCGTAGAAGGCCGGGACGAGGCAGGCCGCCGCGAAGGCGCCGCCGCTCAGGATCGCGATCGACAGGCGCAGGCTCCGCCCCTCGAAGGCCCGCACGCCGCTCCAGATCAGACCGTAGGCGGCGATCATCATCGCGTTGGCGACGCCGATGGAGAGCCAGTCGGGGATCGTGCCGCGCAGGGCCAGCCCGCCGGAGGCGATCGCGCCCACGAGGTGCGCGACGCCCCAGATCGCCAGAGCGTGCGTCCGACGTGCCTGAACCCACGACAGCACGAAGAGCACGCCCACGAGGAACGTGAGGACGAAGGTCACCAGCAAGAGGGTCGCGATGTCGAGACGCATGGTCCGCTTGACGTCTCCCGACGATCACTCCGATGGCCGAGACCACACCTGTGATACGGCACCCGAGACTGAGCACAACATCAGACTAGAGCATAAACAACATCTAAACGCCTGTTTCGGGCCTGGCTACTACCAAAACTCCGTAACATAGGTTATCGAGATGACGGGCCAAATCCTTCATCCGTCGCCACGCTTGCTCCCCGTCGGCTCCAGCGGCGTGATCCGCAGGGTCGTGATGCGATTCTTTGCCTTGCGCAGGACCTGGAAGCGGAAGCCGTGGAAGTTGAAGGCGGTTCCCTGGTCGGGGATGGCGCGCGCCTCGTGGATGACGAGCCCGGCGATGGTGGTCGCCTCCTCGTCCGGCAGGTTCCAGTCCATCGCCCGGTTGAGGTCGCGGATCGGCACGCCGCCGTCGGCGTTGACCGAGCCGTCGCCCTGCGGCCGCACGCCCGAGACGGTGACGTCGTGCTCGTCGGCGATGTCGCCGACGATCTCCTCGAGGATGTCCTCCAGGGTGATGAGGCCCATCACCTCGCCGTACTCGTCGACGACGAGGGCGAAGTGGGTCTTCTTCGAGAGGAAGGCCTTGAGCTGGTCGCGCAGGCTGGTGGTGTCCGGCACGAACCAGGTCTCGAGCGCCAGCGCCTCGACCTTGAGGCCGGACGCGTCGCCGCCGGCCGCGTCGAGGGCCCGGAGCAGGTCCTTGGCATGCAGCACGCCGACGACGTTCTCCGTGGTGCCGCGCCACAGCGGCATCCGTGTGTAGGGCGAGGCCAGCACCTCGCGCACGATCTCCTCGGAGGGCAGGTCGGCGTTGATGATCCGCATCTTGGTGCGGTGGACCATCACCTCGGAGACCGAGAGGTCGTTGAGGTCGAGCAGGCCGCCGAGCATGTCGCGCTCGGCCTTGGCCACCCCGCCCTCGCGGTGCAGCAGCGCGACCTGCCCGCGGATCTCCTCGGTCGGTGACAGGATCGACTGGTGGTCGCCGATCGTGACGCCGAACGGGCGCAGCATCAGCCGCACCAGGCTCTCGATCGCGAGCGCCGCCGGGCCCATCACCGCGACCGCGAAGGCGACGGGGCGGGCCATCATCAGGGCCGCCTTGTCGGGCTTCGAGATGGCGAGCGTCTTCGGCAGCACCTCGGCGAAGACGATCACCAGCACTGACATGCCGACGGTGGCGTAGATGACGCCGCTCTTGCCGAAGACCGCGGTCAGCACGCTCGTCATAAAGGCGGAGGCGCCGATCGCGACGATGTTGTAGCCGATCAGCATCGCGCCGATGAAGCGCTCGCGGATCGCCAGGATGCGGTTGACGATGCCCGCCCGCGCATCCCCCGCCTCCTCCAGGGAATGCATCCGCGCGCGGGACGCGGCGGTGAAGGCTGTCTCCGCGCCCGCGAAGAAGGCCGAGAGCAGCAGCGAGATCACGACGATGCTCGCGGCCAGCCAGAGGTCGGTGTGGGTTTCCATCGCGTCGGGTTTTCGAGCTCATGCCGTCGCGGCAGGCTCGGGATCGAGGCGCGACGGCGACATCCCTCATAGGGGATTCGGCGCCGGATTGCCCTATCGCCGGGCGCGCAGGGTCAGGATTTGGCCGGCACCGCCGGTCCCAGGCGCGGCACGGGGCGCGGCAGCGCCCGCGCGGCGATGCAGGCGAGCGTCGCGAGGCCGAGGAGGAAGCCGAAGGGGAGGCTCGTCGCCGCCATCGCCGGGCGCAGCAGCGCGACGAAGGGGGCGGCGAGCATCAACGCCCGCTCACGGTCGTGCAGGCCGCCGGCGCGGTGGGCGGCGATCGCGAGGAGGATCGTCGCCGGAACCAGAGGGACGAGGTCGTAGACCGGCACGTAGGGCGAGACCATCGGAGCCGCGGCGAGCAGCGTCGCGGCGCGCAGGCCGAGGTCGCCGTTGCCGGCCCAGACCCGCCAGGCGACCGCGAGCGCCGCGAGGCTCGCGCCGATCTGCAGCGTCCAGGCCGCCGCGAACGAGCCGCCGGCCAGCCGGACCGCGCCGAAGGCGCTGGCGTTGAGATCGAGGCCGGCGCCGGCCTCCTGCAGGATGATCCGGTTGGTCTCCGACAGGCTCGCGACGAAGGCCTGCCAGGGCGCGAGCCCGAACAGGACGACCGAGGCGAGGCACAGGGCCAGCGCCGTGGCGAGGCAGGCGGCGAGCGCCTGTCGGCGGCCCGTCATGAGCAGCAGGAACGGCGCCAGCGCTGCGAGTTGCGGCTTGTAGGCGACGAGCCCGAAGCAGAGACCGGCGAGCCAGGGCCGCCGGTCGACCAGCATCGCTCCGAGCGTCAGCAATCCAGCGGTGACGAGGCCGTTCTGGCCGTAGGCGAGATTGCAGAGCACCAGCGGGTGCGCGAGCCCGATCAGCACTGCGTCGCGCCACCCGGTCGCACGGTGGAGCGCAGCGGCGAAGATCGCGAGCGAGAGGGTGATCCAGACGCGGAAGGCCCCTTGCGGGCTCAGCAACGCGAGGGGGGACGCCGCCAGAAGGAACACCGGCGGGTAATGCCACGCGAACCGGCATTCCGGCCCGAAGGCCGCAGCGAGGTTCTGAAGGTGCACCGGCAGGTCGTAGGCCTCCGTCGCGCGTCCGCCCAGCGCCGTCCGGCCGACCACCCAGACCTGGGCGAGATCGCTGCCCATCACGTCGCCGAGCCAGTTGTGGCGCGGATCGGGACCGGTGCCGAAGGCGAGGTAGGCCAGCGCCAGGATCGTCGGAACCAGGAACGCGGCGGCCAGGCGCGCGAAACGGAGCAGGCCGGCATCGTCGGCGAGACGTTCCCGCAGGCTGGCCGCGAAGCGCTCCGACGCGCTGACACCCTGCGACGCGCCCATGGTCCGACCCGAATCCTGGCCGAGCGCCAGCGCGGCGACGATAGGGCCGCGAGGTTCCGCCGCGGTTAATGCGGGTCGGGCTCAGCCGGCCCGCAGCTCGTCCTGCAGGAAGGCGCGCACCGCGTCCCGCTCGATTCCCGGCGCGATAAAGCTCCGGCCGATGCCGCGGGCGAGGATAAAGGTCAGCGCGCCGTCCTTCACCTTCTTGTCCTGCGCCATCGCGTCGAGCAGCGCGTCGGCGTCGCCGCAGCCGCCGGGCACGGCCTGGAGGGTGGTCGGAAGGCCGGCGAGCGCGAGGTGGTTGGCGACGCGGCCCGCATCCTGGCCCGCGCACAGGCCGAGACGGGCCGAGAAGCGGAACGCCAGCGCCAGCCCGATCGCGACGCCCTCGCCGTGGACGAGGCGGGCCGACTCGTAGCCGGTGAGGCGTTCCAGCGCGTGGCCGAAGGTGTGGCCGAGATTCAAGAGGGCGCGCTCGCCGTCCTCGCGCTCGTCGCGGACGACGACGCCGGCCTTGGCGCAGCAGCAGATCGCCACCGCCTCGTCGCGCTCCGGCCCGCCGGAGAAGATCCCGCGCCAATGGGCCTCGCACCAGTCGAAGAAGCCGGCATCGCCGATCAGCCCGTACTTGGCGACCTCGGCGTAGCCCGCCCGCATCTCGCGCTCCGAGAGCGTGTCGAGGGTCGCGGTGTCGGCGAGCACGAGGCGAGGCTGGTGGAAGGCGCCGATCAGGTTCTTGCCGAGCGGCGAATTGATCCCGGTCTTGCCGCCGACCGAGGAATCGACCTGGGCGAGCAGGCTCGTCGGCACCTGCACGAAGCGCACGCCGCGCCGCAAGGTCGCCGCGGCGAAGCCCGCGAGATCGCCGACGACGCCGCCGCCGAGGGCGACCACGAGGTCGCCGCGCTCGACCTTGTGGGCGAGCAGGCCGTCGCAGACCGACGCGTAGGTCGCGTAGGATTTCGAGGCCTCGCCCGGCGCCACCGCGACGAGTGCGGAGCGCAGGCCCGCTTCCTCCAGGCTCTTCCGCAGGGCGTCGCCGTAGAGCGCCGCGACGGTCTCGTCGCTGACGATCACCGCCGCCTTGCCGCCCAGCGCCGCCACGCGCGCGCCGGCGCCGGCGATGAGGCCGCGCCCGATCAGGATGTCGTAGTCGCGGCCCTGGTCGAGGGGGACGTGGACGGCGAGGGTCTCGGTCATGACAGCTTCACTGCGCGGCGACCGCGCGGCTCTCGTCCGGCGGGTTGAGGTAGGCGTCGAGGGCTTCGAGCACGTCCTGCACGACGCGGTCGTGGGCGACGTCGCGGGACAGCGTGGTCACGTCGGAGGCGGCATAGACCGGATGGCGCAGGTCCATCAGGTCGCGCATGGTCCGCTCGGGATCCTCGGTCTGGAGCAGCGGGCGGTTGCCGCGCTTGCGCACCCGCCGCATCAGCACGTCGAGCTCGGCCTTGAGCCAGACCGACACGCCCGATTCCGCGATCCGCGCGCGGGTCGACTCGCGCATGAACGCGCCGCCGCCGGTGGCCAGGACCAGCGGCCCCGCCCGCAGCAGGCGCGAGATCACGCGCTCCTCGCCGTCGCGAAAGCTCGGCTCGCCGTAGATCGCGAAGATGTCGGGGATGGTCAGGCCGGCGGCCGCCTCGATCTCGATGTCGGCGTCCTTGAAGATCAGGCCGAGCCGGCTCGCGAGGCGGCGGCCGACGGTGCTCTTGCCCGCTCCCATCAGGCCGACGAGCACGATCGAGCGCGAGCCGAGGGCCCGGCGCAGGCGCGCTTCGATCGGATCGCCCATCGGCTCGGGCGTGGTCATCGGGCGGGGCTCGGCATGGACGGCAAAGGGCGGGTCGGCGACGGGGCTGGGAGCGGGTGCGGCGGTGTCCCGGGTCTTATACCAAGTCTGCGGGGTTATCACCCATGCGGTCGGGCCCGCGGCCTCCACCCCCTGAAATCTCGGAAAGGGCCCGGAGACGGCGTGGAGCCGGCCCGATGGGCCGGCCCGTCGTCGCGGCGAGACGGGCGCAGGATGTGGCCTTCCAGGCCTTGCCAGCGCGGCGGCGGCATGGTGCAACCCGGGTCGCCGCGGCGCAAAACTTAAGTCCCCGCTGCGCCCTGCTCCATCGCGTCCGCGTGCCCCGAGGTTCGACCGCTGTGCCGACCCTATTCCGTTTCTTCGCCACCCTCGCGATCCTGGCCGGCCTCGTCTTCGCCGGCATGTTCGCGCTCGCGACCTTCGTGACGCCGACGCCGCGGGAAATGAGCGTGACCATCCCCGCCTCGAAGCTCCAGCCGGGCGGCCGGTGAGGGAGGAGCGTCCGCCCGAGGCCGAGCGGCGGACGCCGCCCGAGATCGCGGCCTACCTCGACATGCTGGCCGCCGAGCGCGGGGCGGCGAAGAACACCCTCGAAGCCTACCGGCGCGATCTCGACGACTACTTCGGTCACATCGCCGACGAGGGCCTCGACCTCGCCGAGATCGAGGCGGCGGACCTCCGCGCCTACGTCGCCTCCCTCGAGCCGCGTGGCCTGAAGCCGGCCTCCGCCGCCCGGCGGCTCTCCTGCATCCGCGGCTTCCACAAGTTCCTCTACGCGGAAGGGCTGGCCGAATCCGATCCGAGCGCGCCGCTCACCGGCCCGCGCCGCGGCCGCGCGCTGCCGAAGGTGCTGTCGGTCGCCGAAGTCGACCGGCTGCTCGCGACGGCGCGCGCACAGATCGATGCGGCGGTCGAGGCCGAGGCGCCGGGCCAGGCGCGGCGGGCGCAGCGGATGCTGTGCCTGCTCGAGCTGCTCTACGCCACGGGCCTGCGCGTCTCCGAGCTGATCGCGCTTCCGCGCTCGGCCGCCTCGACCCGCGAGCGCTACCTCGTGGTGCGGGGAAAGGGTGGGCGCGAACGGCTCGTGCCGCTCACCGAGCTGGCGCGCGACGCGATGCGCCGGCATCTCGCCGCCTCGCCGAGCGATGCGCCGTGGCTGTTTCCCGCCGACAGCGAGAGCGGCCATCTCACCCGGCAGGCCTTCGCCCGCGACCTGAAGGCGGCGGCGGAGGCCGCGGGCCTGCGCGCCGACAAGGTCAGCCCGCACGTGCTGCGCCACGCCTTCGCCAGTCACCTGCTGCACAACGGCGCCGACCTGCGGATCGTGCAGGAGCTGCTCGGCCACGCCGACATCTCGACGACGCAGATCTACACGCACGTCCTCGACGACCGCCTGAAGAGCATGGTCCGCGACCTGCATCCGCTGATGGACGAGCCCACCGGCCCCGACGGCGCACCGGAGGTGCAGCCGTGAGGGCTCCGATCCGACGCGTGCGGCGTTGACCGGCTCAGGCGACGGAAGCGGGCGATCGGCGATGGGAGTGCGTTTGCGGCGTTGGAGGAAGGGCGCGGTCCGGGCGCTGAAGCTCGTCGCCCGCCCGGTCCGCCGGGCGCAGGGGCGCGGCGGCATCGTCATCGAGCCCTATCGCGGCTACGGCTCCGCCGACGAGATCTTCCTGATCGGCCGCATCTTCCGCCAGTCCCACCCCGATACGGCACCGGGCGACGAGAGCCTGCGCGCGCAGCTGCGGGACATCGCCCGGCGGATCGCGCGGCGGGCGCTGAAGGATGCCGCCGTCACCGCCCGCTTCGGCGGCGCACAGACGCGGGTCGAGACCGACCGCGACGGCTACTTCCGCGTCCATCTCAGCCCGGAGGCGTTGCCCGCGGGCGACCATGGCTGGCACGACGTCGACCTCACGCTCGAGGCGGAGCCGCCGGTGCGGGCGCGGGGGCAGGTGTTCGTGCCGCCGGGCGCCACCGGCTGCGTCGTCGTCAGCGACATCGACGACACGGTGATGCGCACGGGCGTCGCCAACAAGGCCAAGATGCTGTGGCGGCTGTTCGTGGAGGATGCCGAGAACCGCGTCGCCTTCCCCGGCGTCGCCGCGCTCTACCGGGCCCTCTACGTCGGCCCGGACGGCATCGAGGCCAACCCGATGCTCTACGTCTCGCGCGCGCCGTGGGGCCTGTACGAGATGCTGTCGGAGTTCTTCACGATCCACGGCATCCCGGTGGGCCCGATCCTGTTCCTGCGCGAATGGGGCCTGTCGTGGAAGCACCCCCTCCCCCGCCGGGCGGAGGATCACAAGCGCGCCCTGATCGTCCACATGCTGTCGCTGTATCGCGACCTGCCCTTCGTGCTGATCGGCGACAGCGGGCAGCACGATCCGGAGGTCTACGGCCGGATCGTCGCCGACCATCCCGGCCGGGTGAAGGCGGTCTACATCCGCAACGTGTCGCGGGACGCCGACCGCATCCGCGAGATCGAGGCGCTGGCGCAGGTCGTCGCGGCCGCCGGGAGCCACCTCGTCATCGCCGCCGACAGCACCGCCATCGCCCGGCACGCGGCGAGCCTCGGCCTGATCGCACCGGGCGCGGTCGCCCTGGTGGCGGACGAGCACGCGGCCGGCGGCGAGCCGGCGGAGCTGACCGCGGAGACCGCCCTGCCGGGCGACCTCGGCTCCGTCCTCGGCGGCGCCGGAGGAACCTTGCCGCCGAGCGTCGTCGTCGAGGCGTCGGCGCAGGACGGATCGCATGTCTCGACCTAGCGCCACCGTGCGCGCCGTCGCTGTCGCCGCCGGGTCACACTTCACAGGAGCGTGATTCCGGCCGTTGACTCTTCGGGACCGCGGAAGCCACTTGGCGGGGACGGTTCCCCTCGGGGATCAAAAGGGAACGCGGTGAGGACGAGGCTCCGAGGAGCCTTTCCGATGCCGCGGCTGCCCCCGCAACTGTAAGCGGCGAGCCTCCATCAACACGTCACTGGGTCACGGCGCCTGGGAAGACGATGAGGGGCAGCGACCCGCGAGCCAGGAGACCTGCCGTCAGTCGTGGTCACACGCGAAACGCGTCGGGCGGGGTGCCTCGACGGGTGTCGAGACGCATGGGCCCGCGCGGCGCATGCGGGGCGGCCTCGTTCGCGGTGACGTGCCACCACACGCGTCCGCACGTCCCTTCCATGCCCTTGCCCACCGCGAGACCCGCGCCGAACGACGCACAGGAAGCCGCCCGGCATCCGTGCGCCGGCGGCCGAGCCGCGTTCGGCCGATCGCCTAATTGTAACATTGTTACATTCGATGTAGATCGAGGGTCGGGCAGGCCGTCGCGTCGCGCCGATAGAGCCGAATCCGATCCATGCTCGTTCTTCTGCAAACCGCTCGTTCCCTCGGGCGCGCGATGCGCTGCCCGCTCCTCGCCGGCACGGCGCTCGTCATCCTCGCTCCGCCGCGAGAGGCCGGCGCGCAGCCGGTCGCCGGCGAATCGGCGAGCGTCGTGCTCGACACCCTCACGGTCGCGGGCGACGGCGTCGGCTTGAGCCGCGCCGCGCCGGTCGGCCTCAACCTGCGCACGCCCGACCGCGGCGCGAGCCGCCTCGGCCTCACGCCGCTGGAGACCCCCGGCAGCGTCGACGTCATCTCCGGCGAGACCGCGCGGCTGCGCGGCCAGGACACGATCGCGGACGCCGTGACGCAGAACGCCACCGGCATCACCACCATCGCCTCGCCGGGCAACGGCAACGGCGCCTTCACCAGCCGCGGGTTCTCGGGGCCGAACTCGATCCAGCAGCTCTACGACGGCACGCGGCTGTTCGTCGGCGCCAACACGGTGACCTTCCCGTTCGACACCTGGAACGTCGAGCGCATCGAGGTGCTGCGCGGGCCGGCCTCCGTGCTCTACGGCGACGGGGCGATCGGCGGCGTCATCAACGTGGTGACGAAGAAGCCGACCTTCACGCCCATCAACGTGGTGCGGGCCGGCGTCGGATCGGACGGGATCGCGCGGCTCGCCCTCGATTCCGGCGGCCCGATCGGCGACGCGGTGGCCTATCGCCTCAACGTCAGCGGCAACCGCGCCGGCGGCTGGATCAGCCCGGACGGCGACTTCCGCAACCTCGCGGTCTCGGGCGCGATCCTGCTCCAGGCCACGCCCGACCTCGCCTTCACCCTGAGCCACGACCTCGGCTATCAGGAGCCGGCGCGCTACTGGGGCACGCCGCTGGTCGACGGGCGCATCCCGGATTTCATCCGGTTCAAGAACTACAACGTCCGCGACGCCAAGATCACCTGGGCGGACAACTGGACCCAGCTCAAGACGGAGTGGACGCCCACCGCCGACATCACGGTGCGCAACACCGCCTACCGGCTGCAGAGCAGGCGCCACTGGCTCGACGTCGAGACCTACAGCTTCAACCGATCGACGCGATTGGTCGACCGGAGCGACTACACCGAAATCTACCACCAGCAGGAACAGCTCGGGAACCGGTTCGACGCCGCGTTCAAGGGCACGCTGTTCGGCTTCCGCAACGAGTTCCTGGCCGGCTTCGACGTGAACCACATCGACTTCCGGCACATCAATAACTTCTCGACCGTCGGATCGGGCCTCGTCATCAGCGTCCCGCTGACGGATTACGACCCGGGCTCGTTCCCGCTGAACGGCCGCGCCAGCCCGGCCTACGCGACAAGCACCGACCAGGCCTCGGTCTTCGCCGAGGACCGGCTGATCCTCACCGACCAGCTCTCGTTCCTGTCCGGCGTCCGGTTCGATGCCTCGACCCTGCAGCGCGAGAACCTGATGAGCAACGCGCAGTTCGAGAAGTCCTTCCAGGGCCTCGGCTACCGCTTCGGGCTGGTGTTCAACCCGACGCCGGACACCGCGCTCTATGCGCAGGTCGCCACCGCCACGGACCCGGTGAACAGCCTGATCACGCTGTCGCAATCGCTGGCCGGCTTCAAGCTCTCCACCGGCGAGCAGGTCGAGCTCGGCGCCAAGGGCGTGTTCTGGGACGGCCGAGGCGAGTGGACGCTCGCCGGCTACCGCATCGTCAAGGACAACCTGATCTCGGCGGTGCCGGGCCAGCCGAGCGTCTCGACGCAGGTCGGCCGGCAATCCTCCTACGGGGTCGAGGCGGCGCTCTCGCTGCAGGTCACGCCGCTCTGGCGGGTCGACGCGAACCTCGCCCTGCTGCACGCGCAGTACGATTCCTTCGACCAGGCCGTGAACGGCGCGACGATTTCGTACGCCGGCAACCGGCCGATCGACGTGCCCGAGCGGGTCGCCAACCTCTGGCTCAATTACGCCTTCGCGCCGACCTGGGAAGCACGGGTCGGGTTCCAGTACGTCGGCGAGGTGTTCAGCGATTTCGGCAACACCGCGCGACGCCCGGCCTACGGGCTGGTCAACCTCGGCCTCGACCATCAGGTCACGCCGGCCTCGCGCCTGTCCTTCCGCGTCTTCAACCTGTTCGACAAGGTCTACGCGATCAGCGGAAACGCGGTGGACGGGGTCGGCACAAACTGGCTCCTCGGGCGACCGCGCTCGTTCGAGGTCGCCTTCACGACGGCGTTCTGAGATGGCCTCCGCGGCGCGCACGCTCGCCAAGCTCGCTAAGCTCGGCAAGACGGGGAAGCGGTGGCTGCATCTCGGCCATCGCTGGCTCGGCATCGTCACGGGGCTGTTCTTCGCGACGTGGTTCGTGAGCGGCGTGGTGATGATGTACGTCGCCTACCCGTCGCTGACCGAGCCCGAGCGCCGGGCCGGGCTGCCCGCGATCGCCTGGGACGCGGTGCGGGTCTCGCCGGACGCGGCATTGGCCGACGAGCCCGGCTTTCCCCGGGCGCTGAGCCTGTCGATGCGGGGGGCCGAGCCAGTCTACCGGGTCGCGCGTTGGGACGAGTCCCGCCGCGCCGTCTCCGCGGTCGACGGCCGGGTGATCGGCCCCGCGTCACCGGACGAGGCCCTCGCCATCGCCGGCCACGATCCGCGCAGCCTGCGCCCGGCCTACCGCGACACGCTCGCCTACGATCTGTGGACGGTGCACCAGCGCTACGATGCGGTGCGCCCGCTCCACCGCATCGCGCTCGGCGATGCGGACGGCACCGAGCTCTACGTCTCGCAGCCGACCGGTGCCGTGGTGCTCGACACCTCGGCGCACGAGCGGTTCTGGAACTGGTTCGGCGCCGTCCCGCACTGGCTCTACGTCGCGCCGCTGCGGGCGCAGGCGGCGCTGTGGCGCACGGTGATCGTGTGGGTCTCGGGGATCGCGATGGTCGGAGCCGTCACCGGGTTCGCTCTCGGGCTCCTGCGGATGCGGATCGCCCGACGCTATCGCTCCGGCGCGGTGACGCCCTATCGCGGCCTCGCGCGCTGGCATCATCTCGGCGGCCTGATCGGCGGGCTCGCGCTGTTGAGCTTCATCGTCAGCGGCTGGCTCTCGATGAACCCGAACCGCTGGTTCTCCTCCTCCAGCCCGTCGCAGGCGATGCTCGAACGCTACGCCGACGCACCCGGCGCCCGCACCGGGCTCGACCGCGCCGCGATCCGCCAGCGCGCCTGCACGGACGCGGCGGAGGTGCGGTTCACCTGGCTCGGCGGTGCGCCGCTCGCGGTGATCGCCTGCCGCGACGGGCGGGAGATCGCCTGCTGCGGAACGGCGCCGGTCGCGCCCGACCGGCTGGACGCCGCCGCGCGCCGCCTGGTCCCGGAGGCTCGATCGATGACGACCTCTCGGCTCGAGCGCGAGGACTTCTACTGGACCTCGCACCATCGCGCCCGGCGCCTGCCGGTGCTCCGGGTGGAATTCGACGACCCGGCGGCGACGTGGTTCCACATCGATCCCGAGACCGGCGAGATCCTGAACCGGCTCGACCGATCGGGCCGCGTCGAGCGCTGGGGCTTCGACCTGCTGCACACCCTCGATCTCGGCATCCTCCTGCGCCACCGGCCCGCCTGGGACGGGGTCATGCTGCTGCTGCTCGCGGCCGGATCGGTGATCGCGGGCTCGGGCGTGGCGATGGGCTGGCGCCGGCTGAGACGGCCGGCGGCCGGATCGCGCCCGGCTTGAGTGCGGGCCGATCCCCTCGCTCGGCTCGGCGAGGCTTGCTCAGCGAGGCTTGCTCAGCGAGGCTTGGCCCGCACGGGGCGGCAGCGCTACCATCGCAGCGAAGGGCCCGGAGCGGTTCGCGAACAGACAGGGACGGACGCTGCCATGGCGCGCGCGCGAAAAGTCATCATCACCTGCGCCGTCACCGGCGCGATCCATACGCCGAGCATGTCGCCCTACCTGCCGGTGACGCCGGAGGAGATCGCCGACGCCGCAATCGGCGCGGCGGAGGCGGGCGCGGCCATCGTCCACCTGCACGCCCGCAACCCGCAAACCGGCGAGCCCGACCAGACGCCGGAGGCCTTCGCCAAGTTCCTGCCCGTCATCAAGCAGCGCTCGAGCTGCGTGGTGAACATCACCACCGGCGGCGCGCCGACGATGACCATCGAGGAGCGCGTGCGCCCGGCCGCGACCTTCAAGCCGGAGGTCGCCTCGCTCAACCTCGGCTCGATGAACTTCGGCCTGTTCGGGATGCTCGACCGCTTCAAGGATCTCGAGCACGAATGGGAGCGGACGTATCTGGCCAACAAGGACATCATCTTCCGCAACTCGTTCGGGCAGATCGAGCACATCCTCACCACCTGCGCCGGCAACGACACACGATTCGAGTTCGAGTGCTACGACACCGCCCACCTCTACAATCTCAAATACTTCTTCGACCGCGGCCTGGTGAAGGCGCCGCTGTTCATCCAGACCGTGTTCGGGTTGCAGGGCGGCATCGGCTCGCACCCGGACGACGTGATGCACATGAAGCGTACCGCCGATCGGCTGTTCGGTGACCAGTACCGCTGGTCGGTGCTGGGCGCCGGGCGCAATCAGATGAACATCGCGGCGATGGCGGCGGCGATGGGCGGCAACGTCCGCGTCGGGCTCGAGGACAGCCTCTGGGCAGGCCCGGGCCGGCTCGCGCAGTCGAACGCCGAGCAGGTCGCCCAGGTCCGCCGGATCATCGAAGGGCTGGGGCTCGAGGTCGCGACGCCGGACGATGCCCGCGAGATGCTGTCGCTGAAGGGCGGCGACCGCGTCGGGTTCTGAGGCCCGTCACCCGGCGGGGTTCGCGAGAATCTTGCCGGGATTGAGGATGTTCCTCGGGTCGAGCGCGCGCTTGACCGCGCGCATCGTCGCGATCTCGGCGGTCGAGCGCGAGAGCCCGAGCTTGCCGCGCTTCTCCAGCCCGATGCCGTGCTCGGCCGAGACCGAGCCTTGAAGCGCGGCGAGCGGCTCGTAGATCGCCGCCTCGACCTCCGCTTCGAGGGCGGGGTCCGGCAGGCGCGCGGTGTTCCAGTGGATGTTGTTGTCGCCGACATGCCCGTAGGCGACGCTGGCCGCGTCCGGGTGGATCGCGGCGATCCGCGCGCGCGCCTCGGCGACGTAGCCGGCCATGGCCGAAAGCGGGACGCTGACGTCGAACGGGCGGGCGAGCCCGGCCTCGACCAGGATCTCGACGCGGTCGCGGATGCGCCACAGCGCGCGGCGCCGCTCCTCGGACGCCGAGACCACGGCATCGTGCACGACCGCCTCGGCCATCAGGGTCTCGAGCAGGCTCAAGAAGCGCGGTTCCTCCTCGGGCACGCACTCGACCTCGATCAGCGCGTAGTACGGGTGCTCCCGGGGGAGCGGCGGGGTGAAGCGGCCGGGCGCGGTCATCGTCCGGTAGAAGTCGGGCCACATGCCCTCGAAGGACGACACCCGGCCCTGGAACGCCCGCTGCGCGCGGGCGAGAATGGCGGCGGCGGCGTTCACGTCGGCGCAGGCGACGAGCGCGGTGGCGTAGCCGGCCGGCGCCGGGCGCAGGCGCAGCACCGCGCGGGTGACGACGCCGAGCGTCCCCTCCGTGCCGACGAAGAGCTGCTTCAAGTCGAGCCCGGTGTTGTTCTTGATCAGCGGCCGCATCGACGAGACGATCGTGCCGTCGGCGAGCACCGCTTCGAGGCCGAGCACCATCTCGCGCATCATCCCGTAGCGCAGCACCCGCAGGCCGCCGGCATTGGTGCTGATCGTGCCGCCGATCGTCGCCGAGCCGCGGGCTCCGAGATCGAGGGGAAAGAACAGGTCCGCCACTTCCGCCGCCGCCTGCACCGCCTCGAGCGTGGTGCCGGTGCGGACCACCATCGTCATCGCCAAGGGATCGAGCGCCTCGATCCCGGTCATGCGCTCGAGCGACAGGGCGATGTCCCCGGGCGCGCAGAGGATGCCGTCGACGAGGCCGGTGGCGCCGCCGCGCGGGACGACGGCGCGCCCCGCCGCGTGGCAGGCGGCGAGCACCGCCGAGACGTGCTCGGTGCTGCGGGGGCGGACGAGCGCGGCCGCGGCGCAAGGCTCGTCCGCACGGGTCCAGCTCGCGGGTCGGCTCGCGAGCTCGTCGCCGACGACGAGGCCGTCGGGTCCGAGGATGTCGGTGAGCCGGTCGAGAAGCGGGTCCGTCATGGGCGTGCGCGGCGTTCGGCGATCATGGGGTCGGGCGACGACGGTCTACACGATCGCGTGCGCGGCCGAAGCCGGCGGCGTGACATTCCGCACCTGCGTTCGGGGGATCGATGCGGCTCCCGCGGGCAACCGCCGCCCGCCGCATTGCATCATCCCACCCCTCGCCCTTCCACGGCCGGAAACAGCTCATACGGTCCGGCGCTTCGAAAACCGCGGAGCGCGCCATGGGAACCTACACGCTCGCCATCGCCGACGGCGTCCTGTTCGCCTGCCTGCCGGACGAGGCCGACATCGGCTCGGCCATCACCGAGGCGACGGCGACCAATTACGGTTTCGGCATCGCGCTCAGCATCGTGCGCGGCACCGAGCTGACCGATGCGGCGCGGCCCGAGGACGACGTGGTCTGGCGCGAGACCTCCGACAGCGAGCTGCTCGACGCGGAGGGGCGCCGCTATCGCTACGCCGTGCGCCGGGCGGCCTGACGCCCCGCGCCTGGCCGCAACCAGGATCCCCGGATCACAGGACGTTCGTGCGACGGGTGCCGTCGCATGGAGCGAGCCGGCGCCCGGCTCGCACGAACGTCGGCTAGCGGCAGGAGCGCGGCAGGCGCCGCTTCCAGCGCTGGCCCGGCGCGAGGGCGGGTTCGGTCGATCGCGACTTCGTCGGCCTGCGCATCACGACAGGCGCTGCGGCGACCGGAGCGACGGCGGTCACCGGCGGAGCCGGGATCGCCGGGGCAGCGACGGCCGGCTCCGAGGACGCGTCCGCGATGTCGGCGAACGACCAGATCGCATCGGGGCGCACCATTTCGGATCGTGCCTGATCCGAACGGCCGGCTTCGGAGCGCGGGCTTTCGGACCGCATCTGCGGAGGCTTCACCCGCTTCACGCGCGGAAGCCGAAGCTCGCGCTCGATCACGGGTTCGGCCACCTCGGGCTCGGGGTCGGCCACGATCAGGCTCTGCAGGATTCGCCGAGGCTTCTCCGCCGGCACCGGCGGCGCGGGGGCGGCGGCCTGGTCGGGCCAGACCGTATCGAACGGCGACGGCGTCTCGGGCGCCGGATCGAGCGCGGCCCAGTTCAGGGGCGCCGGGGTAGGATCATCCGGCCAGGACAGGGAGTGGCGGTTCTTCGACTTGACCTCGACGGTAAAGGACCGTCGCACACGGCTGCGCAACATGCGGCGTATGATTCTCTTGGATTTGGACAGGAACGCGCGGACGCGTACCGTATTCCATGACGCTTCTTCGGCATTTTGTCGAGACGACAGTGCAGAATCGGTTTCCAACACGGAAATTCCAGGCAGAAAGCCGGCGTTTCACGCGCCGCCTCAGGCCGAACGCGCGGTCGGCACCGAGACCTCCGGCTCCGGCGCGGTCTCGACGCGGACCGCACCGGTCGTGTCGAAGCGCAGACGAACCGGGAACGGCGCCGCCTCGGCTTCCGTCGCCGCGACCGCGACGAGGCTGATCTGCGGCCCGCCGCTGGTGACGGCCGCGATCAGGGCCGATGCGCCGCCGTCGAGATGCGGGATCGTTCCGTCGACCACCAGGATCTCCGGCCGCCGCAGGATCGCGCGGGCGAGGTCGACGAGCGCCTGCTGACGCGGGGTGAGCAGGCGGCCGCGGTTGCCGACGGGGAAATCCAGCCCGCGCAGGCGGATGCGGCGTTCCAGGTCGAACTCCTGCACGACGAGGCGGACCTGGCGTTGGATCTCGGCTTCGCCGTGCATCCGCGCGGTGTTGATCCGGCCGAAGAGCAGCGCATCGAGGATCGAGCTGTGCCGGTTGATCCGCTCGGGATCGTAGGGCTCGACGTCCTCGGTGCCGTCCTCCCGTCGAAGCGCCTCGCGGACCGTGTAGCGCGCCGCCACCAGCCGCGCCCGATAAGGCGCATCGAGGAGGCCGAGCCGCTGGCGCGGCTCGACGTAGGCCAGGGCGAGGGCGAGGAACGCCTCGTTGTCGGCCGCCGGCGGCGCCTCGTCGGCACCGAGGGCCGAGAGCCGCTGCTCGAAGACCGGCAGCTCGTCCGGCGCGATCAGCGAAAACCTGCGGAACAGCGGATGGCCCGGTGGCACGTCGCGGAAGATGTCGACCAGGTTCCGGGCGATCGCCACGCCCATCCGGGCGAGGTCGTCGAGCAGGAACAGCTTGTCGAGGGCAGCGCGGAAGCGCGGTTCGGACGCGAGGTTGCGCCCGGTCAGTTCCGGAACGATCGGCACGCCGAACAGGAGGTTCTCCGCGATCGTCGCCTGCTCGTTGTAGCGGCGCGGATCGAACGGGATCACGAGGTCGGCCATGCCCGCGGCCGCGAAGTGCTGCTGCAGGTGCCGGCGCGCGGCGACGACCCGACGCCCGGGCTCGGACTCGTGGTGCACCAAGCTGTAGGCGCTGAGGCCGAAGCGGTAGAGGTCGTCGCCCATCCCGAGGCGCTGCAGCAGGTCGAGCATTCGCGCGTCGAGGGCGGCGGCGTCCGCCAGGCCCAGGGCGGCGTAGTCGATCCAGGGATCGCTCGCATCCTCGACCGGGTTTCCGGTCCGCCGCGCTTCCGCGCGCCGGCGCCGCGCACGCTCCGGGCTGCCGGCGTCGTCGCGGATCACCGGGCGCCGGCGCAGGCCGTAGGCGAGATTGTCGCGGATCGTGCCGGGAAACAGAACCGGCTCCGGGCCGGCATAAGCGAGCGCGCGGGCCCGGCGGGCCTGCGGCAGCGTGGCGACGTCCGCGCCGCCGATCCGCACCGTTCCGCCCTGCGGCGCCTGCAGCCCGGCGACGAGCCGCGCGACCACGTGGCCGAGGCCGCCCGCGGGGGCGAGGATCGCGGCCTGCACCGGCATCGGCAGGCTGACGGCCCCGAGCTCGAGCGCCGGGCCGCCGAGGGGATCCTTGAGGCTGACGCCGTCCAGCTCGAGCGGGCCGCCGAGGGGCCGGACCAGGCCCTGGCCCTCCGGCTCGGACGGCCGCAGCCGGTGCGGCGCGAAGTGGGCGGCGACGGTCTCGTACTTCACCTCGACGTCGAGGCGCTGCTGGTCCCAGTCGATCAGCTCCTTGAGCGGCGGCGGCAGGTCGCGATAGGCGGCCAGCACGGCCACGAGCTGGCCGATGTCGAGCTCGCCGCGCAGCGCGAACAGGCCGCCGATCGCGTAGAAGAGGAAGGGCGTCACCTGCGCGAGCAGGTTGTTCAGGTACTTCACCAGGAACTTGCGCCGGTAGATCCGCAGGCGCAGGTCGTAGAGGCTGAACAGCCGGCCGCCGATCTCGGCACGCTCCCAACGCCCGGTGTCGTTGACGGTGACCGCCTCGAGCCCGTCCAGCACCTCGCCGACCCGGCCGGCGAAGCTCCGCGACGCGATCTGGCGCTTCCGGCTCAAGCGGATGATCTCGCGGCGCAGGCGCGGGATCACAACGATTTGCACGAGGACGATCGAGCCGGCGACGAGCCCGAGCCACAGGTTCTGCATCAGGATGAAGATCAGCGCGGTCGCCGCCTGCGTGCCGAGGAAGCACGGCACCACGATCGCGTCGCCGATGAAGGCGCCGATCGGCTCGACCTCGTCGCGGATGATGGTCGCCGTCTCCGACGACTTCACCTCGCGCGTCGTGTCCGGGGTGAAGCGGAGCATCAGCGAGAACAGCTCGAAGCGCAGGCGCCGCAGCATGCGCTCGCCGAGCACGCCCTTGCTGAGGTTGATCCAGAACTTGAACGCGCCGTTGATCAGCACGAGGGTCAGGAACAGCCCGGAGAGCCCGAACAGCAGCCCGGTGCGGTCGACCTCGAAGCCGGAGAACAGCACCTCCTGCTCGCCGCCGAGCCAGCCGGGCCAGTGGATGATGAGGTCGAGGAAGTCGACGGTCTCGCGCCCGCCCTTGAACGCCTTGCCGGAGATGGCGTCGTTGACGATGCGCTTCGGCAGGTCGAGCGAGGCGAAGTAGAACGGCAGCGATGCGAGCACGACGGCGCAGATCGCGAACTGGTCGCGCTTCGAATGTCGCCAGATATAGCCGAACAGCGTCGGCTCCAGATCCCGCATCGCCCGTCCCCGGCCCCCGTTCCGGCTCCCATACCCTCTCGCGAGCCCGCGCGTCACACGCATGTCATCGTGCAACGAAAAGGCGAAGCCCGAGCGTGCGCGGACTCACAGCCTCGGGCCTCCGTCACTCCGGAATGCGGTGTCGCCCCACGCGAGGCATTGTCACGGCGGCCCGGCTTGTGCGACCGCAGACCGGCTGCGACGCTGCACCTGCATGCGCTGCGCGTGCCGGGGCGCGGATGGCGGCGGCGCGAGGGGGCGTTCGAGGATGAGACCGTGATGCGCCCGAGCCGCGTCCTGATCTACAGCCACGACACGTTCGGGCTCGGGCACCTGCGCCGCTCGCGCACCATCGCGAACGCGCTGGCCGGCACCGGCGAGGTCGAGGCGATGATCGTCTCCGGCTCGACGGTGGTCGCGCGCTTCGCCTTCGCCCGCGGCGTCTCCTCCGTGCGCGTGCCCGGCGTCACCAAGCGCGCCGACGGCAGCTATGCCGGGCTCGACCCGCAGGCGTCGCTGCAGGAGACGGTCGCCCGGCGCGCCGACATCGTCCTGCGCACCGCCCGCGACTTCCGGCCGAACCTGGTGATCGTCGATAAGGAGCCGACGGGCTTCCACGGCGAGATGCTTCCGACCCTGGAGCACCTGCGCGCCCGCGGCTGCCGTGTGGTGCTGGGCCTGCGCGACGTCCTCGACGACCCCGACCGCCTCGTGCCGGAATGGGAGCGAAAGGGCGCTTCGGAGGCGGTCCGCCGGTTCTACGACGAGATCTGGATCTACGGCCTCGCGCGCATCCACCGGCCGCTGGACGCGCTTCCCGTGGGTGCGGAATTCTCGGACCGGACGACCTACACCGGCTATCTCCACCGCGCCGCGCCGCGCCCCCGACCGGACCGGGCCGAGCCCGGCGTCGCGGCCGAGCCGTTCATCCTGGTCACCCCCGGCGGCGGCGGCGACGGCGACGGGCTGATCGACTGGGTGATCTCGGCCTACGAGGCCGATCCCGCGATCCCGCTTCCCGCGCTGATCGCCTTCGGACCCTTCCTCGCCTCGAAGAGCCGGGCGGCATTCCTGGGCCGGATCGCGCGGCTGCCGGGCCGGCTCTCCGCGATCACCTTCGACAGCGAGATCGAGCTCCTGATGGAGAAGGCGTCGGGCGTCGTGGCGATGGGCGGCTACAACACGTTCTGCGAGATCCTGTCCTTCGACAAGCGAGCGGTTCTGGTGCCGCGCACCACGCCGCGGCGTGAGCAGGAGATCCGCGCGGTGGCCGCCGAAGGCCTCGGACTCGCCCGCACCGTGCTGGAGGCGGACGGGCGCGACCCCATGCGCATGGCGGCGGCGCTCCGGGCCCTGCCGGACCAGGCGCCTCCGTCGCGCGCGCGGATCCCCGACCTGCTCGGCGGCCTCGACCGGATCGCCGAGCGCGTCCGCGTGCTGAACGCTGGCGGACCCGTCCTCGCCCTCGGTGACAGGCCGTGAGCGAGGCGCGCATCGCGATCGTGCTGAAGGGCTATCCGCGATTGTCGGAGACCTTCATCGCGCAGGAGATCCTGGCGCTCGAGGGCCGCGGCCTCGCGCTGGCGATCTGGTCGCTGCGCCGCCCGACCGACGCGAGCCGCCATCCGATGCACGACGCGATCGCGGCGCCGGTGGCTTACCTCCCCGAATACCTGCACGAGGCGCCCCTGCGGGTGCTGCGCGGGCTGGCCTGGGGCCTCCGCCGCCGGCGCTTCGTCGCGCTGGCGCTCCAATTCGCCACAGATTTCCTGCACGACCCGACGGCCTCGCGCATCCGCCGCCTCGGGCAGGCTCTGGTGCTGGCGCGGGAGCTGCCCGAGGCGGTCCGGCACCTGCACGCGCATTTCCTCCACACGCCGGCCAGCGTCGCGCGCTACGCCGCGCTCCTGACGGAGCGAAGCTGGAGCTTTTCCGCGCACGCCAAGGACATCTGGACGACGCCGGACCGCGAGCTGTCCGACAAGCTCTCCGACGCGGCCTGGGGGGTGACCTGCACCCGAGACGGCCTCGGCCGCCTGCGGGCGGTGTCGGCGGGTCGGGCGGCAGCGGAAGCCGGCTCCGTCGCGCTGGCCTATCACGGCCTCGATCTCGCCCGCTTTCCGGCGCCGCCCCTCCGGCCGCCGCGCGACGGCACGGATTCGCAGGATCCGATTCGGATCCTCAGCGTCGGCCGGCTCGTCGCCAAGAAGGGGCACGACGACCTGATCGACGCGCTCGCGGCCCTTCCGCCGGACCTGCATTGGCGCCTCGACCTGATCGGCGGCGGCGAGCTTCGGGAGGACCTGAAAGACCGCGTCGCGGAGCGCGGGCTCGGCGGCCGCGTCGCCTTCCGGGGCGCCCTGGCCCAACCGGCGGTGATCGCGGCGATGCGGGCGGCCGACCTTTTCGTGCTGCCGACCAAGCCTGCGCCGTCCGGCGACCGCGACGGCCTGCCCAACGTGCTGATGGAGGCCGCCTCGCAGGGGCTGCCGATCCTCGCGACCGCCTTCGCGGGCACGCCGGAATTCGTCACCGACGGCGTCGAGGGATGCCTGGTCGCGCCGAGCGATCCCGCGGCGTTGTCCGCGGCGATCCTGCGGCTCGCCGGCGATCCGGTGCGGCGCCGGAGCTTCGCGGACGCCGGCCGCGCGCGCCTGCTGCGGGATTTCTCGCTCGATGCCGGCATCGACCTGATCGGCGGGCGGCTCGCCGCCTCGGCGGGAATCGCGCCGCTGCGTCCCGCATCGGCGCCCGAGCGAGCGGCGGAGGCCTGCGCATGCGGGTGCTGATCGCCGTCACGCATCTTCTCGGCGCCGGTCACTTGACCCGCGCCGCCGCGATCGGCCGCGCCTTCGCCGCCTCGGGCCATGCGGTGACCCTGGTCTCGGGCGGCGGCCCCGCGCCGATGGTGCGGCTCGACGGCCTCCGCCTCGTGCAACTGCCGCCGCTGCACATCGTCGGCACCGCCTTCGCGCGGCTTCTCGGCGCGGACGGGCACGCGGCCGGCGCCGACCTGCTCGCGGCACGCCGGGCACTGCTTCGGCGGGTGCTGGCCGAGACGGCTCCGGACGTGGTGATCACCGAGCTGTTCCCGTTCGGCCGCCGCGCGCTCGAAGCCGAATTCCTCGACCTCGTCGAGGCGGCATCCGTGCGGCGCCCGCGACCGCTGATCCTCGCCTCGATCCGCGACGTGCTCGTCGCGCCGGAGAAGCCGCGGAAGATCCGTATCGCGCATGCGCGCGTGGCCGAGATCTACGACGCGGTGCTGGTGCACGGCGACCCCGATCTCGTCGCCCTCGACGCCTCCTGGCCGGTGGACGAGGATCTGCGCGCCAAGCTGCGATACACCGGCTACGTCGACGAGGACGCGGCGCCGATCGAGGATGCGGATGCCCGCGCGGGCGTCCTGGTCTCGGCCGGGTCGAGCGCGGCCGGGCTCGGCCTCTGCCGCGCCGCCGCGGACGCGGCGCGGCGGAGGCCGGACCTCGGCTGGCGCATCCTTGCCGGCCACGGCATCGCGCAGGCCGAGATCGATGCCATGCGCGCGAGGCTGGCCGACGGCGTCCTGACGCGGGCGCAGCCGAATTATCGCGCGCTTCTGGCGCGGGCCGCGGTGTCGGTGAGCGCCTGCGGCTACAACACCGCGGTGGATCTCCTCGCCACCCGGACGCCCGCCGTGCTGGTGCCGTTCGCGGCAGGCGCCGAGACCGAGCAGAGCCTGCGTGCCCAGCACCTCGCCGCCCGCGGCCTGGCCCGGATCGTGCCCGAGGACGCACTTTCCGCGGCGACGCTGCTCGACGCCATCGCGTCTGCAGCCGGAGCGCCGATCCCGGCAGATCACGGCATCGCGCTCGACGGCGCACGGCGCACGGTCGCCATCGTCGAAACGCTCCTCGCCGCGAAGAAACGGAGCGCCCGTGCGGAGAAGACCCCGCTCGACCGCCTGCGCGCCGTCCTCGACGAGTCCGGCGCGCACGGCCGCCGCGTGCCGATCTGGTGGCGGGACGACGATGCCGTCGCCGCGACGCCCGCCCTGGACCGCCTGCTCGACCTCTCGGACACCTTCGCGTCCCCGCTGCTCGTCGCGGCGATCCCGGCAGGCATCGAGCCGTCCCTCAGCGAGCGTCTCGCCGACGCGCCACGCGTCAGCCTCGCCGTGCACGGACTGGCCCACACCGATCACGCCGCACCCGGCAGCAAACCATCGGAGTTCGGCGCCGACCGGCCCCTGCCGCTCGCGATCGCGGACGCCGCGGAAGGCCTGCGCCTCGCCCGCGCGCGGCTTCCGGCGGACCGGCTCCTGCCGGTGTTCGTGCCGCCGTGGAACCGCCTCGCCCCCGAAATCGCCGCCGCCCTTCCGGCGCTGGGCTATCGCGGGCTGTCGTCGGTGCCCGGAGCGGCGGTGCCCGGCCTGATGCGGGCCGACGTCGCGATCGACCCGATCGACTGGCGCGGCACGCGCTCGCTCGTCGATCCCGCACGGCTGATCGACACCCTGTGCCGGACCATCGCGGAGAGAAACGATCGGCCGGTCGGGCTGCTTACCCACCACCTCGCCCACGACGAAGCGATCTGGGACTTCCTCGGCGCCCTGTTCGCGATCCTGTTCCGGCATCCGGCGGTGACGCTCTGCGACCCGCGGCATCTGTTCCGGCCGCCGGCGGTGGACGGGGCGGTTCCGGCGTGGTGGACTTGCCCGGCCGACGCGCCTGCGAGGATCGCTTGAGCCCGCTCCTGTCCATCCAGAACCTGCAGGTCGATTTCGGCGGCCACGGTGCGCCGTTCCGCGCCCTGCACGGCCTGTCGCTCGACGTGATGCGCGGGCGGACCCTGGCGCTCGTCGGCGAATCCGGCTCGGGCAAGTCGGTGACCGCACAGGCGATCCTGCGCATCCTGCCCCGGGTGGCCACGATCAGCGCCGGCCGCATCCTGTTCGACACCGGCCGCGGGGCGACCGACATCGCGGCGCTGCCCCCCGACGGCCCGGCGATGCGCGCGATCCGCGGCGCCGGCATCGCGATGATCTTCCAGGAGCCGATGACCTGCCTGTCGCCGCTGCACACCATCGGCGACCAGGTCGGCGAGGCGCTGCGCATCCACGGCAACGCCACCCGGGCCGAGGCCGACGCGCAGGCCAGGGACGCCTTCGCCCGCGTCGGCTTCCCCGATCCGGCGCGGGCGCTGCACACCTATCCGTTCGAGCTCTCCGGCGGCCTGCGCCAGCGGGCGATGATCGCGATGGCGCTGATCCTCAAGCCCGCCCTGCTCGTCGCCGACGAGCCGACGACGGCCCTCGACGTGACGACCCAGGCCCAGATCCTCGCGCTGCTGACCCGGCTGCAGGACGAGACCGGCATGGCGATCCTGCTGATCACCCACGACCTCGGCGTCGTCGCCAACGTCGCCCACGACGTGGCGGTGCTCTATCGCGGCCGCCTCGTCGAGTCCGGCCCGCGCGGCGCGGTCATGCGCGACCCCGGCCACCCCTACCTCAAGGCGCTGCTCCACGCCGTGCCGCGCTTCGACATGGCGCCGGGCGAGCGCTTGACGCCGATCCGCCCGGCCAGGGCGGTGATCCCGCCGGCACGCAGGCCGGCGGCGATCGACGGGCCGATCCTGCGCATCGAAGGGGTCTCGAAGGTCTTCACCCTGCGCTCGGGGCGGTTCGGCGGGCCGCTGCGGGTCGTGCGGGCGGTCTCCGACGTGTCGCTCGACCTCGTGCCCGGCAGGACGCTCGGCCTCGTCGGCGAATCCGGATCGGGCAAGACCACCGTGTCGAAGATGGTGATGCGCGCGCTCGCGCCCGATGCCGGCCGCATCCTGTTCGACGACGGCACCGGCCCGCGCGACGTCCACGCCCTCGCCGGCGCCGACCTGTTCGCCTACCGCCGCGCCGTGCAGTTCGTGTTCCAGGACCCCTACGCCTCGCTCGATCCGCGGATGACCGTGCGCCAGATCCTCACCGAGCCGATGGAGATCCACGGGATCGGCGGGCGCGAGCGCCGGGCGCGGGCCGAGGCGCTGATGGCGATGGTCGGCCTCGAAGCCGGCGCGCTCGGGCGCTATCCGCACGCCTTCTCCGGCGGCCAGCGCCAGCGCATCGGCATCGCCCGGGCGCTCGCCCTCGATCCGAAGGTGCTGGTGCTCGACGAGCCCGTCTCGGCGCTCGACGTCTCGGTGCAGGCCCAGATCCTGAACCTGCTGAAGGACTTGCAGGCCGCGCTCGGCCTGACCTACCTCATCGTCTCCCACAACCTCGCGGTGATCGACTACATGGCGGATACCATCGCGGTGATGTGCCGGGGGCGGATCGTGGGGCAGGCTCCGAAGGCCGCCCTGTTCCGCAACCCGGTCCATCCCTATACCCGCGCGCTGCTCGCCGCGGTGCCCGACCCGAGCCTCGACCACCCGCTCGATTTCTCGGCGGTCACCGGCGACCATTCCGACCCGGGCCGCTGGCCGGAGCCCTACCGGCTGGCGCCCGACGAGGCCGGCCATATGGTCGAGATCGAGCCGGGCTACCACGTCCGCCACGGCGCAGCCGATGCGCGGCGGGCCGCATGAGCACGCCCCGCCCGTCCCGCACGCTGGAACGGCTCCGCCGCCGCGTGCTGGCGCCGTTCTTCGACCGGCTCGGCTACGACCTCGTGCCCGCCGCCCCCGACTGGTCGCACCGCCCGACCTCGCCGCGCGAGGTCGACCAGTTGCTCGGCTCCGCGGCCGACAGCCTGCAGCGCGACCTTGCCGCGTCGGGCATCGCGACCGGCCTCGACGTGCCCGCGGCGGTGCGGCGGTTCTGGACGCTGATCCCGACGGCGCCGGTGCGCCAGCGCCGCGGCGGCAGCGGATTCAACGGCGCGCTCCAGCTCTACGTGGCGATGCGCGCGCTGGCGCCGGCCACGGTCATCGAGTCCGGGGTCTTCCGCGGGCTCACCACCTGGGTGATCCGGCAGGCCTGCCCGGACGCGACGATCCATTGCCACGATCCGGACCTGTCGAACCTGCATTATCGCGACCCGAGAGCGCATTACAGCACCGCCGACTGGTCGACGGCCGACTGGTCGCAGCTCGATGCGGCGACGACGGTCGCGTTCTTCGACGACCACGTCTCGCAGGGGCGGCGGGTGATCGAGGCGAGGCGCCTGGGCCTCACCCGCCTTCTGTTCGACGACGACGCCGCCGGCCATCGCATCCATGCCCATGGCGGCCCGGCGCATCCCACCATCGCGATGATCGAGACCTTGCGTGACGAGGCTGGGCGCGACGAGGCTCGGCGCGTCAGGGCCGAGCCGATCCGCTGGCAGCGCAACGGCCGCAGCTTCGAGCAGCCGGCCGACGACCCGCTCGCCCGCGAGGCCGCAGCCGGCATCGCCCGCGCGCACGCCTTCGACGACCTGCACCGCGCCACCGGCTACTCGCCGGCCCGGCTGACCTACGTGGCGCTGCATTCGCCGAAGCGAGGAATAGCCGCTTGATCGGGCTTCGGAACGACGAAAGCGCGGGCTCCCCCTCCCCCCCTGCTGCGCAAGGTACCCTTTCCCGCAAGGGGGGGAGGGAGACGCGCGCCGAGGCGGCGCGCACATCGGATGCCGGGATTTCGCGCCGTGCATTGTTGATCGGCGTCGCGACTGCCTCGACGGTTTTCGCCGCTCCTCGTTTCGCCCGCGCGGATACCCCTCGGACAGGGCCGCCCGAAACCCCGCTCGTCGTCGATCCCGCCGCCGCCGCGCGCAAGCTCGGCACCAGCGGCGGGACGATCCGCACCCTGATCGCCAAGGCGCGGGACGTGCGCTACCTCTCGGTCTACGGCTACACCCGCCTCGTCGGCTACGATGCGGACCTCGTGTTGAAGCCCGACGTGCTGGCGGCCGTCGCGGTCGAGGGCGGGCGCTTCACCTTCACCCTGCGCAAGGGCCATCGCTGGTCCGACGGCGAGCCCTTCACCACGGAGGATTTCCGCTACTACTGGGAAGACGTCGCCAACGACAGGGATCTGAGCCCCGGCGGCCCGCCCGATTTCCTGCTGGTCGACGGCAAGCCGCCGACCGTCGAGATCGTCGATCCGGTCACCGTGCGCTTCACCTGGGATCGGCCGAACCCGCGCTTCCTGCCGGCCCTCGCCGCGCCGCGCGACCCGCTGATCTACCGCCCGTCGCATTACCTGAAGCCGGTCCATCCGCGATACGTCGGGCGCGAGAAGGCCGAGGCCGCGGCCAAGGCGCAGAAGCTCCGCGGCTGGGCGGCGCTGCACAACCGGATGGACGACAACTACGAGCTGAACAATCCCGACGCCCCGACCCTGCAGGGGTGGCGGCCCCGCACCCGCGCGCCGGCGACGCGCTTCGTGTTCGAGCGCAACCCCTACTACCACCGCGTCGACACGGCCGGCACGCAGCTCCCCTATCTCGACCGCATCGTCATGGACGTCGCCTCGAGCGGGCTGCTCGTCGCCAAGACCAATGCCGGCGAGGCCGACCTGATGTTCCGCGGCCTGACGATGGCCGACATCCCGAGCCTCAAGGAGGGCGAGCGCGCGCACGGCTACCGCACCAACCTGTGGCCGCTCGCGCGCGGCTCCGAGATCGCGCTCTACCCGAACCTGACGACCCTCGATCCCGGCTGGCGCGCCCTCAACCGCGACGTGCGCTGGCGCCACGCGCTGTCGCTCGCCATCGATCGCCGCACCCTCAACAACACCCTGCTGTTCGGCCTCGGCACCGAGGGCAACGACACGCTGATCCCCGAGAGCCCGCTCTACGCGCCCGAGATGCGCACGCTGCATGCGGGCTACGATCCGGCGGCGGCCGAAAGACTGCTCGACGCCGCCGGCCTCGACCAGCGCGACCCCTCCGGCATCCGCCTGATGCCGGACGGCCGGCTGCTCGAGCTCGTCGTCGAGAGCGACGGCGAGGTCTCCATGGTCCTCGACGGGCTGCTGCTGATCGGCGAGTTCTGGCGCGAGGTCGGGATCAAGCTCGTGGTCAAGCCGCAGGAGCGCACGAACCTGCGCCGTCGCTCGGTGGCCGGGATGACGGTGATGGTGGCGGCGCAGGGGCTCGACCTCGCGGTGCCGACGGCGATCATGCCGCCGACCGAGCTGAGCCCGGCGCAGAGCGACCATTATTCCTGGCCGCGCTGGAGCCTTCACGTCGAGACGCACGGGGCGAGCGGCGAGGCGTGCGACGTCGAGGCCGTCCGCCGCCTGATCGACCTCGACCGCCAGTGGCGCGACACCGACGACGCGGGCAGGCAGGCGGCGATCTGGCGCGAGATGCTGATGAACCACGCCGAGAACACCTGGGTCATCGGCACGGTCGGGGGCGCGCTGCAGCCGGTGGTCGCATCGAGCCATCTCGCCAACCTGCCGGCCAAGGCGCTGTACGCCTTCGAGCCGACCGCGATGATCGGCGTCCAGCGCCTCGACGAGATGTTCTGGGACCGCCCGGCCGAACGCCAGGCCCAGCTATGACGATCGCCGTGCTGCGCCGCGTCCTCACCATGGCGGTGACGCTGCTGGTGATCTCCGCCCTCGTCTTCGCAATCATCAAGCTGCCGCCGGGCGACTTCCTGACGAACCGGATCATGGAGCTGCGCTCCATGGGCGAGGCGGCCTCGGTCGCCAAGGCCGAGCTGCTGATCCGGCAATACGGCCTCGACCGGCCGGTCTACGAGCAGTACCTGATCTGGATCGGGCTGATGCCCGGCCCGGCGGGCTTCTCCGGGCTGCTGCAGGGCGATTGGGGCTGGTCGTTCGAGTACGATCGCCCCGTTTCCGAGGTGGTGGGCGATGCGCTCTGGCTGACGCTGGTGGTCAACCTCGCGGCCCTGGTCTTCGTCCATTTGGTCGCGATCCCGATCGCGATCTACTCGGCGACGCATCGCCATACCGCGGGCGATGCGGTCGTCACCGTGCTCGGCTATGTCGGCCTCGCCGTGCCCGGGTTCCTGCTGGCGCTGATCCTACTGTTCTACGCCAACATCTGGTTCGGCCTGTCGATCGGCGGCCTCTACGACGCATCCTTCACCGGCAAGCCCTGGGACTGGCCGAAGGTCCAGTCGCTGCTGGCCCACCTCGCCGTGCCGACGCTCGTGATCGGGCTCGGCGGCACGGCGGCGATGATCCGGCGGATGCGGGCGAACCTGCTCGACGAGCTCGCGAAGCCCTACACCGTGACCGCGCGGGCCAAGGGCCTGCCGCCGCTGCGGGCGCTGCTCAAGTATCCGTTCCGGATGTCGCTGAACCCGTTCGTCGCCGACATCGGCAACCTGCTGCCGCACCTCGTCTCCGGATCGGTGCTCGTCTCGCTGGTGCTGAGCCTGCCGACCGTCGGCCCGCTGCTGCTCGACGCGCTGAAGAGCCAGGACCAGTTCATGGCCGGCTTCATCCTGATGTTCGTCGCGCTGCTGACGCTCGTCGGCATGCTGATCTCGGACCTCGTCCTGGTCTGGCTCGATCCGCGCATCCGCATGGGGGCACGCTGATGGTGCCCGAGACGGCACCCGTGGCACCTCACTTCGTCGACCCGGCGCCGTTCGATCCGGAGGCCGGCGGCGGACGTGATTCCGGCACGGCCTACGCCTCGGCTTGGCGGCTGATCTTCCGGAAGTTCCTCGGCCACCGCATCGCCGTCGCCTCGGCGCTCGTGCTCCTGGCACTCTACGCCGCCGTGCCCTTCGTCGAGTTCCTGGCCCCCTACGAGCAGGCGAGGCGCAACGGCGACTACCTGTTCGCGCCGCCGCAAGCGGTGCACCTGTTCCACGAGGGGCGGTTCGTCGGGCCGTTCGTCTATCCGTACCGGGCCGAGCTCGACATGGAGACCTTCCGCCGCGGCTACGTCACCGACACCGCCACGCCGCAGCCGCTGCGCTTCTTCTGCCGCGGCGACGCCTACACCCATCTCGGGCTCGGCCGGGGCGACCGGCACCTCGTCTGCCCGTCCGAGGGCGGGACGCTCTATCTGCTGGGCACCGACCGGCTCGGCCGCGACCTGCTCTCGCGCATGATCTACGGCGCGCGGGTCTCGCTGGTGATCGGCCTCGTCGGCGTCGCGATCTCGTTCGCGCTCGGACTCCTGCTCGGCGGCATCGCCGGCTACTTCGGCGGCTTCGTCGACGCGGCGGTGCAGCGGCTGATCGAGGTGGTGCGCTCGCTGCCCGAGCTCCCGCTCTGGCTCGCCCTGTCTGCGGCGCTGCCGCCGAGCTGGAGCCCGCTCTGGGTGTTCTTCGGCATCACCATCATCCTCGGGCTGCTCGATTGGCCGGGCCTCGCGCGCGCCGTGCGCGGCAAGCTGCTGGCGCTGCGCGAGGAGGATTTCGTGCAGGCGGCGGAGCTGATGGGCGCCTCGCCCGCCCGCGTCATCGGCCGGCACCTGATCCCGAACTTCATGAGCCACCTGATCGCCTCGGCGACGCTCTCGATCCCGACGATGATCCTGGGCGAGACCGCCTTGTCGTTCCTCGGCCTCGGCCTTCGGCCGCCGGTGACGAGCTGGGGCGTGCTGCTCAACGACGCCCAGAACCTCTCGGCGGTGCAGCTCTACCCCTGGCTGCTGCTGCCGGTGGTGCCCGTGCTGGTGACGGTGCTGGCGTTCAACTTCCTGGGCGACGGGCTTCGGGACGCCGCCGACCCGTATCATTGAGGCACGCCTCGGCAGGGCTCGCCCCGGGCCGCGCCGTGCCGCATAAGGCGGCGAGATCGCTCCCGAGGACCGCCCCGTGACCGTCACCCAGATCACCCATCACGACCTCGACGGCTACGGCGCCGTGGCGATCGTCGGCAACCACGTCGACGTCGCGCGGATCGTCCACGTGCCGCGCTACTCCGATGTCGGCCCGGTGGTCGAGGAGGAGCTGAAGCGCCTGTCGAAGGCGGAAGCCTCCGAGATGCTGATCATGACCGATCTCGGGCTCGAGCCGGTGGCGGTGAAGTTCCTCAAGAGCTTCGTCGCGATGAACCGCAAGCGGGCCGAGGATGCCCGCCACCGCCTGATCGTCCTCGACCATCACGCCTCGTCGATCGACCAGCTGCGCCAGCACGGGGTCGAGCCGGTGGACGAGGCGGCCTCGCCGAAGCGCTTCGAGCTGGACGACCCGGACGTCGTCGTCCTGATCGACGAGACCTACTGCGCCACGCGGATGGCGCACGCCAACCGCAGCCTCTACGCGACGCGCGAGGGCGAGGATCTTAACGCCCTGGTCGAGGCGGTGGACGCCCTCGACCTGTGGAAGAAGGAGCGCCCGACCTTCGCCGGCGGGCTGATGCTCGACGAGGTGTTCTGGGACAACGTCGGCAACCTCGTGCCGGTCGGCCACCCCTGGCACGACCGCTTTGTCGTGGCGCTGCTCCGCGCGGTCTCGGGGCTGATCGACCAAGGCCTGGCGCCCGCCGAGATCGAGACCCGGGTCGCCGCGCTGCGCCGGCAGGTCCTCGATCGGCTCCTCGATGGGGAGGACGACGACGACCGCAACCTGACCACGCGGATGCGGATCGCCCGCGTGCTCGCGCGCTCGGACGTGCTGTTCCGCCCCCTCTCGGACGGGACCCTGCTCTCGTTCGGCCTCGATTCGGGCACCTTCCAGCGCGTCTCGGACCTGATCATGGATCGCGGCGGCGCCAAGCGGGTGTGCAACGTCCAGCGCACGGGCTCCCTGTCGTTCCGCTCGAACGACGAGACCGCCCTGGATGCCGCGCGCAAGTTCCGCGGCGGCGGCCACAAGGACGCCGCCGGCGGCAAGCTGCCCGCCGGCTCGGCCTTCTCGCTCGCCGACGCGATCGCCCAGGTCGAGCCGATTCTCAATCCGCCGCCGCCGGATCGCTCGGGCAGCCCCTTCGCCGCGCTGAAGGATTGGAAAGGGTAGTCCGTCTCGAAAAGCCGCAGGATGATCGCATAGATTGTGCAATCGCTCCGTGCTGGCTAAGATATTGCCCGACCGAGATACTGCGTCCGATCTGTGCCTACGCCTGACCGAATTCGTGCTGGGATTTGACCAGCGTCGTCAACCGGAGTCGAAAAGCCCATGTCCGTTCGGCAAGGCTCGCAGCGGCGAGCGCCGAGGAAGCCCGCAATCGTCCCGGAGGCGTCCGCGGACTCGCAGCGCCTCGACAACCAGCTTTGCTTCGCCGTCTACGCCGCGGCGCATGCCTTCGGCCGCGCCTATCGCACGCTGCTGGGCCAGCACGACCTCACCTACCCGCAATACCTCGTGCTTCTCGTCCTGTGGGAGGAGGAAGGGTTGTCGGTGAAGGAGATCGGGACGCGGCTGTTCCTCGATTCCGGGACGCTCACGCCGTTGCTGAAGCGGCTCGAGGCGTCGGGCCGGGTCCGGCGCGCCCGCGACCGTGCGGACGAGCGCCAGGTCAGCATCTTCCTGACTGATTCCGGCCGGGCCCTGCGCAAGCCGCTGGCCTGCATTCCCGATCAGGCCGGCGGCATGACCGGTCTCGACGTCGAGGGGCGCCGCGCCCTGCTCGACCATCTCGTCACCCTCCGCACCGGCCTGCACGACGGCACCGACGCCTGATCGGGCCGGCAATGTCGACTCCTGCGAAACTCGGCGACCGCAAAGAAAAAAAGCCGTCCCCGCGCGAGCGGGAACGGCCCTCGGCCTGACCTGAATGGCCGGGTCGTCGAACGCTCAGGTCTTGGACTTGAGGTAGGCGATGATGTCCTCGACCTTCTTCTCGTCCTTGATGCCCGGGAAGACCATCTTGGTGCCGGGGACCTTCTTCTTCGGGTCGACCAGCCACTCCTTGAGGTTCGCCTCGTCCCAGGTGATGCCCGAGTTCTTCAGCGCCGCGGAGAAGGCGTAGCCGTCGCGGCCCTCGCCGGCCTTCTCGCCGACGATGCCCTTGAGGTTCGGGCCGACGCCGTTCTTCTCGAAGTTGTGGCAGGACTTGCAGGGTGCGAACGCCTTCTCGCCGGCGGCCGCATCGCCTTCCGCCTGGGCGGCGATCGGCAAGAGCAGGGCAAGGGCGGCGCCGAGGATGACATGACGCATCGGGATTTCCTCCATTATGACGGCTATGGCCGTCAGGCTTATGGCAGAGCTTGGTCGATTGGAACAGGTCGAAGGTGCAAACGCCGTTCACGCCGATGTGCTGGTGCGACCAAACGTTGCAGTAGCCTCTCAGTCGCCTTCGAGCCGCCCCTTCGCCCGACGGTGCGGACCCGCCGGGAGTGCGATAGACTGATCTCCAAACGGTCCCCGCACCGCCGCGGAACCCGTCTAGGCCCACGCTCCTGAGCGGCGGCTGAAGGGCCTGACGCGGTGACGATCGGATCGACGAAATCCGGAGGTTTCGCCATGTCCATCCGCTTCCCCGAGCCCGATGCCGGCGTCGTCGCCCGCCGCGACGCGATCGTCGCCGGCCTGCGGCCGCTGGTCGTCCCCGAGGCCCTGGTGACCACGGAGGACGAGCGCCGCGCCTTCGAGACCGACGGGCTCACCGCCTACCGCAAGATGCCGCTGGCGGTGGTCCTGCCCTCCACCACCGCCGAGGTCTCCGCGGTGATGGCCTATTGCCACGCCCACGGCGTCCGCGTGGTGCCGCGCGGCGCCGGCACGTCGCTGGCCGGCGGCGCCATCGCGCAGGAGGATGCGATCATCCTCGGCGTGGGGAAGATGACCCAGGTGCTCGCCCTCGATTTCGAGAACCGCATCGCCCGCGTCCAGAGCGGGATCACCAACCTGGCGATCTCGGGCGCGGTCGGCCACGAGGGCTTCTTCTACGCGCCCGACCCGTCGAGCCAGCTCGCCTGCACCATCGCCGGCAACATCGCGATGAATTCCGGCGGGGCGCACTGCCTCAAGTACGGCGTCACCACGAACAACCTGATGGGCGTGACGCTGGTGATGAACGACGGCACCGTGGTCGAGATCGGCGGCGACCATCTCGATGCCGGCGGCTACGACCTGCTCGGGCTGATCTGCGGCTCGGAGGGGCAGCTCGGCATCGTCACCGAGGCGACCGTCCGGATCCTGCGCGCCGCCGAGGGCGCGCGCCCGGCGCTCGTCGGCTTCTCGTCGGTCGAGGATGCCGGCGCCTGCACCGCGGCGATCATCGCCGCCGGCATCATCCCGGTTGCGATCGAGTACATGGACCGCGAGGCGATCCTGATCACCGAGGATTTCGCGCAGGCCGGCTACCCGCGCGACGCCGAGGCGATGCTGATCATCGAGGTCGAGGGCTCGGACACCGAGTGCGAGGCGATGCTCGCCCGCATCGCGGCGATCGCGCAGGATTTCCGCCCGACGAGCATCCGGGTCTCGCGGTCGGAGGCCGAATCCGCCGCGATCTGGAAGGGCCGCAAGTCGGCCTTCGGCGCCACGGGGCGCATCTCCGACTACATCTGCATGGACGGCACGATCCCGACCGGGCAGCTCTCCGTGGTGCTGGAGCGCATCGGCGCGATCTGCAAGGCGCAAGGGCTTCGCGTCGCCAACGTGTTCCATGCCGGCGACGGCAACCTGCACCCGCTGATCCTGTTCGACATCAACAAGCCCGGCGAGCTGCAGAAGGCCGAGACCGCGGGCGACGAGATCCTCAAGCTCTGCGTCGAGGTCGGCGGATGCCTGACCGGCGAGCACGGCGTCGGCATCGAGAAGCGCGAGCTGATGCGCTTTCAGTACACGCAGGCCGACCTGGAGCAGCAGATGCGGGTGCGCAACGTCTTCGACCCGCACTGGCTGATGAACCCGGCGAAGGTCTTCCCGCTCGAAGGGCGGGTCGCCGCCTGAGAGCAGGACCCGCCGGACCCGCGTTGACACCCATCGGACTTGCCGACATCCCTCCTGCGATGTTCCGGACCGACGTTTCGACAGCCACCGCCCGCCAGGAACGCCGCCTCGGCCGACGTCCGGATCGCGACCGGACCGTGCCGAGACCGACCCGGTGACGATCGGCATCGAGGACCCGAAGTTCCGCTTCCTCGCCGAGGGCGGCGAGACCGGCCGCGAGATCCTGATGAAGGATTGGTCCGGCTCGGTGCTCGGCCCGCTGGCGGAATGGCCGGTGGCGCTCCGCACCACGCTCGCGACGATGCTCGCCTGCCCGGTGCCGATGTTCCTGGCCTGGGGGCCGGACCTCGTCAGCTTCTTCAACGACGCCTATCGCGAGGTGCTGGGCGATCGCGTCTCCCGTGCGCTCGGCGTGCGGTTTCCGGAGCTGTGGGCGGACCTGTGGCCGGAGATCGGGCCGCTCTGCGCCCGGGCGCTCGCGGGCGAAGGCGTGTCGGTGCGCGACCTGCCGCTGACGATGCACCGCCGCGGGCAGCCCGAGCGGACCTGGTGGACCTTCTCGTACTCGCCGGTCCACGACGACGACGGCGCGGTCGCAGGCATGATCTGCATCACGCGGGAGACCACGGCGCAGATCCTGGCGGAAAAGGACCGCGAGGACAGCCGCAGCCGGCTCGACCTCGCGCTCTCGGCCGGCGACGGCATCGGCACCTGGGACTGGGACGTCGCGGCCGACCGCGTCACCGCGGATGCCCGCTTCGCCCGCCTCTACGGCGTCGATCCCGACCGGGCCGTTGCCGGCGCGCCGATCGCCGAGTTCTTCGGCGGCATCCATCCCGACGACCTGCCCGCCGTGCAGGAGCGGATCGCGGCGGCGATGCGGACGGGTGGCGACTTCGCGGCCGAGTACCGGCTCGTCCAGCCGGACGGCGTGCGCTGGGTCGCGGCGCAAGGGCAGTGCGTGCTCGATGCGGACGGCCGCCCCGTTCAGTTCCCGGGCGTGACCTTCGACATCACCGAGCGTCGCGACGCCGAGGACGCGGTCCGGGCGGCTGCGCGCGAGCTTCGCCTGGTGGCCGACGCGCTCCCGAGCCTGATCGCCTTCATCGATCCGACGCTGACCTACCGCTTCGCGAACGCCGCCTACGAGACGTGGTTCTCGCGCCCGCTTTCCGAGGTGATCGGCCGTACCGTCCGCGACCTCGTGGACGAGGACGGCTTCGCGCGGCGTGAGCCGGCCTTCGCCGCGGCGCTCGGCGGGGAGGATGTCCGCTTCGAGATGGAGTGGCCGCATCCCGACGGGCGCGAGCGCGTCGCGGACATCCGCTACATCCCGCGGCGGGATGGCGACGGCGCCGTCGACGGCTTCTACGCCTTCGTGCAGGACATCACCGACCGGACGCGGATCGAGGCAGCGCTGACGCGGGAGGTCGAATCGCGCACCCGCGAGCGCAACCGGCTCTGGGAGACCACGACCGACCTGATGGGCACGGCCGGGCTCGACGGCTACCTCAAGGCGGTCAACCCGGCCTGGACGCGGGTGCTCGGCTGGAGCCGCGAGGAACTCCTCGGCGAGCCGTTCGCGACGATCATCGACACCGCCGACCATGCCGAGACCGCCGAGGTCGTCGCGCAGCTCGCCCGCGGCGAGACCGTCGACGGCTTCGTCGACCACGTCATCCGGAAGGACGGCGAACGCCTCACCATCTCCTGGAACGCGGTGCCGGAAGGCGACCTGTTCTACATCGTCGGCCGCGACATCACCGAGCAGCGTGCGGTCGAGGAGCTGCTGCGCCAAGCGCAGAAGATGGAGGCGGTCGGCCAGCTCACCGGCGGCATCGCCCACGACTTCAACAACCTGCTCACCGGCATCGTCGGCTCGCTCGACCTGATGCAGACCCGGATCAAGCAGGGCCGGACCGAGCAGATCGAGAAGTACGCCACCGCGGCTTTGTCCTCGGCCAACCGCGCCGCCGCGTTGACCCACCGCCTGCTGGCCTTCGCCCGCCGCCAGCCGCTGGAGCCGAAGCCCACCGATGCCAACGGCCTGATCGCCGGCATGGAGGACATGCTGCGCCGGACGCTGACGGAGCAGGTCAACCTGGAGATCGTCACCGCCGGCGGCCTGTGGCTCACGCTCTGCGACCCGCACCAGCTCGAGAACGCGCTGCTCAACCTCGCGATCAACGCCCGCGACGCGATGCCGGACGGCGGCCGCCTCGTGATCGAGACTTGCAACACCCACCTCGATCGGGCCTACGCGCGGCTGCATCCGGAGGTGGAACCGGGCCAGTACATCTGTGTCTGCGTGACCGACACCGGCACCGGCATGAGCGCGGACGTGGCCGCCAAGGCCTTCGACCCATTCTTCACCACGAAGTTGCTGGGCCAGGGTACCGGCCTCGGCCTGTCGATGATCTACGGCTTCGCCAAGCAATCGGAGGGGCACGCCAAGATCTACTCGGAGCTGGGATCGGGCACGACGATCAAGATCTACCTGCCGCGCTACCGCGGCGAGGCGGCGGCCGAGGGCACCGGTCCCGGGATCGCCACGGCCCTGCGCGCCGAGCGCGGCGAGACGGTGCTCGTCGTCGAGGACGACCCGGTGGTGCGCGATCTCATCGTCGAGGTACTGGGCGAGCTCGGCTACCACGCCCTCGAGGCCGCCGACGGGCCGGCCGGCCTGCGCATCGCGGAATCGCGCGCGCGGATCGACCTGATGGTCAGCGACGTCGGCCTGCCCGGCCTCAACGGGCGCCAGCTCGCCGACCGCGCCCGGCTGGTGCGGCCCGGGCTGAAGATCCTCTTCATCACCGGCTATGCCGAGAACGCGATCTTCGGCAACGGCGGCCTCGACCCGGGCATGCAGATGATCACCAAGCCGTTCCCGGTCGAGGTGCTGGCCAGCCGCATCCGCGAGATCATCGAGGGATAGGGCGACGCCGCGTCCCGGGCTCGCCTATTCGGCGGCCGAGAGGTTGAGGGCGAGCGACCGGGCGGCCCGCGTGCGGCCGCCGGGGCGATGCTCGGCCCCGGCGGAAAGCCCGCGTCGGCCGTCGTTGATCGCCGCGTGGACCCCGTCCACCGCCAGAATCAGGGCGCTGACCGTGCGCGCGTCGATCGAGCGCTCGCGGGCGTAGCGCACCACGTCGGCGACGAGATCGTCCACCTCGATCGCCAGGGCGTCGAGCTCGGCCATCGTCGGCGCGGCGCGGACCTCGCGCATCACGTCGAGCAGGCGGTCGAGCACGATGTCGACCCGCTCGCGCCGCTTGCGGGCGAGGCGCTGGCCGAGCCAGGCGACGGCGGAGCCGATCGTGCCGCCGAAGAAGGCGAGCAGGTAGATGTAGTCCTCGTAGCGGTCGAGGAACGTCTGCTGCTCGCGCTCGAAGTAGTCCACCGCACCGGGGTGGTTGGGCAGGCGCGCCGAGGTGGCGGCGACCGTGGTGTCGAAGTCGGGCGCCTTCATCAGCCTGACGATCGGCGCGGCCGCCGCGAGGCGCGAGCGCCACTCGAACAGGTGCTGCGTCGCGGAGGCGACGGCGACCCGGCTCACGGTGCCCCGTGCCATCAGGCGATACGAGGCGCCGACGGTCTTGACCTCTTCGGCCGGACGCTTCGGGCGCCCGCCGAAGGTTCCGGCCGGGATCGTGACGGATTGCAGCTCGGGATAGCGCTGCAGGATCGCGTCGCCGTCGGGCACCGAGACGAGGCCGACCTTCTTGTCGGGAAGGCCGATCTCGACGGCGTGGACCATGGCGCCCGCGGCCTTGGAGGTCGGGCTGGCGATGATCGCCACCGCCTCGACCCGCTTCTCGGCGATCGCGGCGGTGACCTCGGACGGCTTGAGCGGAACCAGCACGACCTGCCCCGGCGGGGCTTCCTCGCCGTCCGGGATGTCGGCGGCGGCGGGGACGAAGTCGTAGAAGGTCAGCAGGTTGGTGATGAACGGGATGTCGGCGCTGTGGCGCACGACGATGCCGAGGCGCCGGCGTGCAAGGTCGGGAAAATCATCGATCTCGCCGGCCTCCGAGGCGGCGACGATCAGGGCCTCGTCGTGCAGGATGGCGAGCGTCAGGCCGTTCTCGGGCAGCAGCACGTCCGGCCGCACCACCGCGAGGTCGGCCTTGTTGGCCTGGAGCGCGGCCGCGCTGTCGCGCACGTCGGCGTAGCGCACCACCTTCAGGCGTACGTCCTCGCGGGCGCGGGACAGGGCGTTGGCGTAGGCCTCCATCAGCGCGGCCTCGGGGCCGTCCTGCGGCCCGACCGCTACGGTCAGCGTGGTCGGACGGGACAGGTAGACCACCGCCGCCGCGGTGGCGGCGAGCCCGAGAGCGAGCAGCACGAGGAGCCACTCGCGTCTCAACAGGATGGCCGATGCTGCGGGGAGGAGACCATGACCGATCCTGCCGCGTTGCCTGGGTTCCATGGCTGATCCATGAAACCGAAACCTGTCCGGATCGTGAAGAACCCGTGAAACGCGCAACCGTTGCAGACTCCGGTGCGGCCCGCGCTGCAAGGCCCGCGCCGCCCGTCACGGCCGCCTATCTCGAGCGGGCGGCGTTGCACTACCTCGAGCGCTACAGCGCCTCGGTGGAGATGCTGCGCCGGACGCTGCGGCGGCGGGTCGAGAAGCGCGCCCGGGCCCGCGGCGAGGAGGCGAGCGCCTTCTTCGAGATGATCGAGGCGACGGTGGCGCGGGCGGTCTCCGCCGGGCTGGTCGACGACGCGCGCTTCGCGACTGCGCGGCTCGCGACGTTGCGCCGGCGCGGCACCTCTTCCCGCGGCGCCTCGGCCAAGCTGTCGGCCAAGGGCCTGTCGCGCGATGCGGTCGAGACCGCGATGGAGGCCGAGCGCGAGGCCGTGCCCGAGGCGGATTCGGCGGCGATCGAGGAGAAGGCCGCCTTCGCCTACGCCAAGCGGCGGCGGCTCGGGCCGTTCCGCCGCCCGGACATCCGCGCTCTCCACCGCGACCGGGATCTGGCGGCGCTGGCGCGGGCCGGCTTCGGCTACGATCTCGCGCGCCGCACCGTCGACGCCGAGGAGGTGCCCGACGGGGCCTGAGCCTGGAATTCGCCGGAGCCTGCGCCACTTGGCCGGTCATCGACGGTGACGTCGCGCACGGTCGTGCGCGGCACCGCGAACCCTGGAGAGCTTCGATGATCAACCGCAAGGCGCACGCTGTCTGGCAGGGCAACGGCAAGGACGGCAAGGGCACGATCACGACCCAGTCCGGCGTGCTCTCGCAGCAGCCCTACGGCTTCAACACGCGCTTCGAGGACAAGCCCGGGACCAATCCGGAAGAGCTGATCGCGGCGGCGCATTCCGGCTGCTTCACCATGGCGCTGGCGTTCCAGCTGCAGGAAGCCGGGCTGGCCGCGACCGAGATGACCACCGAGGCGGTCGTGACGCTCGAGAAGGACGGTGCCGGCTTCAAGGTGACGAAGTCCGCGCTGACGCTGACCGCGGCGATCCCGGGCATCGACCAGGCCAAGTTCGACGCGCTGGCGCATGCCGCCGAGATCGGCTGCCCGATCTCGAAGGTTCTGGACTGCGAGATCACCCTGAAGGCCACCCTCAAGCAGGGCTGATCGGTCCTCGGAGCCGCGCCCCGCGAAAGGCAGGCGGGGTGCGGCATCGCCGCCCGGGGGCAACGCCGGCCGACGCCTTGTATTCACGCTCCCCAGGTTCATTGTTTGTTCGATGGATGAAACGCTCGCCAAGAAACTGCGCATCCTCGCCGATGCCGCCAAGTACGACGCCTCGTGCTCGTCGTCCGGCGCGCCGAAGCGCAAGGCCGGCAAGGACGAGCTCGGCTCGACCACCGGATCGGGGATCTGCCACGCCTACACTCCGGACGGGCGTTGCATCTCGCTGCTGAAGATTCTGCTGACGAACTACTGCCTGTTCGATTGCGCCTACTGCATCAATCGCCGCTCCTCGAACGTCGAGCGGGCGCGCTTCTCGGTGCAGGATGTCGTGACGCTGACGGTGGAGTTCTACAAGCGCAACTACATCGAAGGGTTGTTCCTCTCCTCCGGCATCATCAAGTCGCCCGACTACACGATGGAGCTGCTGACGCGGGTGGCGAAGTCGCTGCGGCGCGACCACGGGTTCCGCGGCTACATCCACCTCAAGTCGATTCCGGAGGCGAGCCCATGGCTGATCGAGGAAGCCGGCCTCTACGCCGACCGCCTCTCGATCAACGTCGAGCTGCCGACCGAGGCGAGCCTGCAGAAGCTCGCCCCGGAGAAGGACGGAGCGACGATCCTCGGGGCGATGGCGCAGGTGGCCGAGCGCATCGTCGAAGCCAAGGCCGAGCGGCGGCGCTTCTCGCCGGCCGGGCAGTCGACGCAGGTGATCGTCGGGGCCGACGCGACCACCGACGAGGCGCTGATCCGTAAGAGCGCGCATCTCTACGGCAGCGTCGGGCTCAAGCGGGTGTACTACTCGGCCTTCAGCCCGATCCCGGAAGGCTCCGGCATCCTTCCGCTGAAGGCGCCGCCGCTCCAGCGCGAGCATCGGCTGTACCAGGCCGACTGGCTGATCCGGTACTACGACTTCTCCGCCGACGACGTCGCCGATGCGGCGGACGACGGGATGTTCTCCCTCGACATCGACCCGAAGCTCGCCTGGGCACTGAAGAACCGGCATCGTTTCCCCGTGGACGTGAACACCGGCGACCGCGAGATGCTGCTGCGCGTCCCCGGCCTCGGGGCGCGGGCGGTCGACAAGATCATCCGCGCGCGCCGCCACACGCGCCTGCGGCTCGACGACGTGGCGCGGCTGTCCTCGGCGCTAAAGCGCGCCCGCCCGTTCCTGATCGCGGCCGACTACACGCCGGGTGGGCTCACCGATCGGCTCGATCTGCGCAGCCGTCTGGTGGAGCCGGCGCAGCAGCTGAGCCTGTTCTGATGGATGCGCGCGACCTCGTCCCTCTCCCCTGTGCGGGGGAGGGTAGGCCTCGCGTCAGCGAGGGTCGGGAGGGGGGAGCGCCGTATCCGGAAATGCCGCTCCCCACTCCCGACCCGCTGCGCGGGCCACCCTCCCCCGCAGAGGGGGGAGGGACAGACAGCGCGCATCGCACGATCCACCTGCGCCCCGGTGCCGATCTCGATGGCTTCCGCGCCGCCCTGCGCCGGTCGGTCGCCGACGGGGTTCCGCCCGATCGCGTCACGTGGTCGGCGGGCGATGCGCCCGGCTTGTTCGGCACGTCCGCCAGCGACGAGCCCGACGCGCCGCCGGTCGCGCTGCCGAAGCCCGTGGCGGCGTTGATCCCGATGGTGGTGCCCCACCGCGATCCCGAGCGCTACGCCCTGCTCCACACCCTGGTCTGGCGCGTGCTTCGCGGCGAGCGCCACCTGCCGGAGGTGGCGAGCGACCCGCTGGTCCACCGCCTCAACGGGATGCGCAAGGCGATCGCCCGCGACCTGCACAAGATGCACGCGTTCCTGCGCTTTCGCCGTATCGAAACCGATACGGGCGAACGCTTCGTCGCGTGGTTCGAGCCGGACAACCACATCCTTGAGGCCGCGGCTCCGTTCTTCGTCGACCGGTTCCGCGCCATGGACTGGACGATCCTGACGCCGGACGGCTCGGCGCATTGGGACCGCACGGCGCTGACCTTCGGACCGCCGGGCGACAAGGCGCAGCTGCCGGAGGGCGATGGCTTCGAGGCCGGCTGGCGGGACTATTACGAGAGCACGTTCAACCCGGCCCGTACCAACCTCAAGGCGATGCGGGCGGAGATGCCGAAGAAGTACTGGCACAACATGCCGGAGACCGCCGCCATCCCCGGCCTCGTCCGCGCGGCCGCGACCCGAACCACGCAGATGATCGAAAGGCCCCCCCAGATGACGATCAAGCGCGATCCGGCCAAGGCGGTGGCGGCGATGTCCGACCAGGCGCCGAAGACCCTCGAGGCGCTGAACGCGATCATCAAGCGTTCCGAGCCGCTGGTGCCGGGCGCGACGCAGGCCGTGCTCGGCGAGGGCCGCATCGGCTCGACCATCGCCTTCGTCGGCGAGCAGCCGGGCGACCAGGAGGACCGGCAGGGCCGCCCCTTCGTCGGGCCCGCCGGCCAGCTGCTGTCGCGGGCGATGGCGGAAGCGGGTCTCGACCGCGGGGCGAGCTACCTCACGAACGCCGTCAAGCACTTCAAGTTCGAGGAGCGCGGCAAGCGCCGCATCCACCAGAAGCCGACCGCGGGCGAGGTCAGCCACTACCGCTGGTGGCTCGATCGCGAGCTGGACTTCGTCGCCCCGAAGCTCGTCGTCGCGCTCGGCGCGACCGCCGTGCTGGCGCTGACGGGCAAGCAGATCCCGATCACCCGCGCCCGCGGCCCGTTCCGGTTCGAGCGCCTCGACGACCGCTTCCAGGGCTTCATCACCGTCCACCCCTCCTACCTGCTGCGCCTGCCGGACGAGGCGAAGGAGGAGGCCTACGCCACCTTCGTCGACGACCTGCGTCGGGTCGCGGAATTGGGGCGCGCGCTGGCGGCCTAGGACGACGCGGCCGGCGCTCACCCCGCCGCCGGCTCCTCCTTGTGCGGCCGGAGTTCCGGCGATGGATCGATCTCGGCCTCCGTCGGCGCCTCGGCGCGGCTGTCGGCGCGGCTCGCATCGACGAAGAGGCGGGCCTCGCCCTCGGTCAGGCCGAGGCTGCGCAGGGCATAGAAGGTCATGCCGAAGGCGAGCTCGCGCTCGGCCATCAGCACCAGCCCGACCTTCTCCTCCTCCATCCGGCGGCGCTCGGCGTCGCTGTGGGTGCGGATCAGGGTGTCGATCCCCGGGTTCGCCTCCCGGGCGATCTCGACCAGCCGGCGCGCATGGTGCGAATCCGGTGTCGCGATCACCAGGAGGCGGGCCTGCGCGATGTCGGCGGCGGCGAGGATGCCCGGCGCCAGCGCATCGCCGAACACCACCTCCAGGCCCGAGGCGCGCAGGTCGAGCACCCGCCGGCGGTCGCGATCGACCACGACGAAGGGCAGGTCCCAGGTGTCGAGCGCCTTGCCGATCCCGCTGCCGACCCGGCCGTAGCCGACGATGATCGCGTGACCGCGATGGGGCTTGGCGGGCTCGGCGACGGCGATCGCATCGGCGCCGTGGCACTCGAACCGGCGCGCGAGGTCGGGCCTGTCGGCGAGGTAGCGCTCCACCCGCGCGGCGAGCACGAAGAACAACGGGTTCAGCGTGATCGACAGCAGCGCCCCGCCGAGGATGAGGTCGCGCCCCTCCTCCGGCAGCAGCTTCAGGGAGAGGCCGAGCCCGACGAGGATGAAGGAGAACTCGCCGATCTGCGCCAAGCTCGCGGCAATGGTGAGCGCGGTGCCGACCGGATGCTTGAACGCCAGCACGATCGCCACCGCGGCGATCGACTTGCCGAGCAGGATCACGCCGAGCACCGCCAGCACCGAGAGCGGCTCGCGCACGAGGATGCCGGGGTCGAACAGCATGCCGACCGAGACGAAGAACAACACCGCGAACGCGTCCTGCAGCGGCAGGGAATCGGCCGCGGCCTGGTGGCTCAGGTCGGACTCGGCGAGCACCATGCCGGCGAAGAAGGCGCCGAGGGCGAAGGACACGCCGAACAGCTCCGCCGAGCCGAAGGCGATGCCGAGCGCGAGCGCGAGCACGGCGAGGGTGAACAGCTCGCGCGATCCCGTGCGGGCCGCCTGGTCGAGCAGCCACGGCACCATGCGGCGGCCTGCGACCAGCATCAGGGTGGTGAAGACGCCGACCTTGGCGAGCGTCAGCCCGAGGGTGAGCCAGATGCTGTCGCCGAGATAGCCGGAGAGCGCCTGCGCGAGGGTGTTGCCCGTGGCATGGTCGCCGGTACCGGCGCTCCCGCCGAGCGAGGGCGCCAGCGCCGGCAGCAGCACCAAGGCGAGGACCATCGCGAGATCCTCGACGATGAGCCAGCCGACCGCGATGCGGCCCTTGTCGCTGTCGAGCAGATTGCGCTCCTCCAGCGCCCGCAGCAGCACCACCGTGCTCGCCACCGACAGGGCGAGGCCGAACACCAAACCGGCGCCGAGGCCCCAGCCCCAGGCGAGCGCCAGGCCGCCGCCCATCGCGGTCGCCACCGCGATCTGCACCACGGCGCCGGGCAGCGCGATCGTGCGCACCGCCATGAGGTCCTTGATCGAGAAGTGCAGGCCGACGCCGAACATCAGCAGGATGACGCCGATCTCGGCGAGCTGGCCGGCGAGCTTCTGGTCGCCGACGAAGCCCGGCGTGAACGGCCCGATGGCGATGCCGGCCACGAGGTAGCCGACCAGCGGCGGCAGCCGCAGGCGTTGCGCCAGCATGCCGAACACGAAGGCGATCACGAGGCCCAGGGCGATGATGGCGATCAGCTCGGTCGCATGCGGCACGGATCGATGGTCTCCTGGCGTCGGCGTCGGGACGGGCGTTCCTGAACGCCCTAGCGGAATCGCGCATCGAATTCCGTACGCGATGGCACCCGGGGGTGTTCCGGCGCACAGGCACGTTCGGGTCGGCAGGATCGGGTTGGCAGGCCGGCACCGAGCCTATACCCGTGATCCTCGGATCGAAGGACGGCGAAGACGATGCGGCTGGTGGTGGTGGGCGCCGACGGGCGCATGGGGCGGATGCTGATCCGCGCGGTGGCGGAAGCCGAGGGCTGCACGCTCTCGGCCGCGATCGAGCGCGAAGGCTCGGACGCGATCGGCCACGATGCCGGGACGCTCGCCGGCCTCCACCCGCTCGGCGTGCCCGTCACCGACGACCCGCTGACGGCGTTCGCGGCCAGCGACGGCGTGCTCGATTTCACCGTCCCGGCGGCGACGGTGCAGTTCGCCGAGCTCGCGGCGCAGGCCCGCATCGTCCACGTGGTCGGCACCACCGGCCTGTCGGAGGACGACCTCGCCAAGCTCCGGGCCGCCGCCTACCACGCTCGCATCGTGCGCTCCGGCAACATGTCGCTCGGGGTCAACCTGCTCGCCGCCCTGGTGCAGCGGGTCGCCGCCGCCCTGGGGCCGGAATTCGACATCGAGATCGCCGAGATGCACCACCGCATGAAGGTGGACGCGCCCTCCGGCACCGCCCTGCTGCTCGGGGAGGCCGCCGCGGCAGGCCGCGGCGTCGACCTCGCCGACGTCCGCGTCTCGACCCGGGACGGCCATACCGGCGCGCGCCGGGCCGGCGACATCGGCTTCGCGACGCTGCGCGGCGGCAGCGTCGTCGGCGATCATTCGGTGATGTTCGCCGGCGCCGGCGAGCGCATCACCCTCTCGCACCACGCCGAAGATCGCAGCCTGTTCGCGGCCGGAGCGGTGAAGGCGGCGCTCTGGGCGCATCCGAAGCCGCCGGGCCTCTACAGCATGACAGACGTGCTCGGCCTGTAAGGCTACGCTCGACCACGGACGGGCGCGGGTGGCCGGCCCGCGCTTGGGGCCTCGGCCCGGCTCTGGTAGGAGCCGCAGCGACCTGCCCAATCGGGCGCCTCCCCAGAAAGACCGGACCCCGATGGACCGCTTGCTCGTCCTCGCTCGCCACGGCCAGAGCGAGTGGAACCTCAAGAACCTCTTCACCGGCTGGCGCAACCCGGACCTCACCGAGCGCGGCGTCGACGAGGCGCACAAGGCCGGGCGCTGGCTGAAGAGCGAGGGCTACGGCTTCGACGTGGCGTTCACCTCGAACCTCGGGCGGGCGCAGCGGACCTGCAAGCTGATGCTCGGGGAGATGGGCCTGTCCGAGATCGAGACGATCCGCTCGGAGGCGTTGAACGAGCGCGATTACGGCGACCTGTCCGGCCTCAACAAGGAAGACGCCAAGGCGCGCTGGGGGGCCGAGCAGGTGCACCAGTGGCGCCGCTCCTACGATATCCCGCCGCCCGGCGGCGAGAGCCTGAAGGACACCGCCGCCCGGGTGCTGCCCTACTATATCGAGACGATCCTGCCCCGCGTGATGGCCGGCGATCGGGTGCTCGTGGCCGCCCACGGCAACTCGCTCCGCGCCCTGGTGATGGTGCTCGACCGGCTCAACACCACGACCATCGCCGGCCTGGAGATCGCCACCGGCGTGCCGCTCGTCTACCGCCTCAAGGGCGACACCACCGTCGCCTCGAAGACGGTGCTGGAACGCGACATCGACGACGCGTGACGCGCAGCGCGTGGCGGTCGAACTCGCGCCGGGCCTGATCCACCATCCCGGCTGGCTCGATGCGGCCGCCCGGCGGCGCCTCTCCGACGAGATCGCGACCGTGCTGGCGGCCGCGCCGCCGTTCACGCCGCGGATGCCGCGCACGGGAAAACCGTTCTCGGTGCGGATGTCGAATGCCGGCCCGCTCGGCTGGGTCTCGGACGTCGCCGGATACCGCTACCAGCCGGATCATCCCGAGACCGGCGACCCCTGGCCGGCGATGCCCGCGACCGCACGCGCCGCCTGGGACGCGCTCGCCGATCATCCCCGCCCGCCCGAGGCCTGCCTGATCAACCTCTACGCGCCGGGCGCCCGCATGGGCCTGCACCAGGACCGCGACGAGGACGACCTGACGGCCCCGGTCGTGTCCCTGTCGCTGGGCGCGGCGGCGGTGTTCCGCTACGGCGGCCCGAAGCGCTCCGACCCGACCCGCTCGATCCGCCTGACGGCCGGCGACGCCCTGGTGATCGGCGGCCCCTCCCGCCTCATCCACCATGGCGTCGACCGCATCGTCGCGGGCGGCGACCTGCTGTCGGTGGCGGAAGACCCGGACCCGCCCTTCCTGCCCCCGGGCGGCCGCTGCAACCTGACCCTGCGGCGGGTGACGAGGGCGCCTTGAACGCGAAGGGCCCTGGTTGATGCGGACTCATGCAGACAGGCGCCTGGTTCGAAGTTCGCTCCAAGGCCCGCAAATTCAGCCTCCGGGCAGACGCGTGAACGCGTCCGCTTGACAGGACCCGGCCGCGGGCCGACGCATCGCATCCGGTCCGGCGCCGTTCCGGATTGTGGAGATCCTGGTTCGATGCGCCTGCGCCCCCGTCTGTCCGCCCTCGCGCTGCTCGCCCTGGTGCTCGGCTTCGATGCGGGGCCGGCGTCGGCCGCCGAGCCGGTCTATCCCGCGGGCTCGCGCTTCGGGTTCGAGCCGCCCTCCGACATGTCGCCCTCGCGCCGCTTCTCCGGCTTCGAGCGCAAGGAGGGCGGGGCGACGCTCTCGGTGGTCGAGCTGCCGGCGACCGCCTTCGCCGACCTCGTGCAGACCTTCACCGACGCCAACCTGAAGAACCAGGGCTTCGCCGTCGAGACCCGCGAGCCGGTGAAGATCGGCGAGGCCGACGGCATGCTGTTCACCGGCTCGCAGCCGGGCGAACCGGGCAGCGCCACGCCGACGGTCCGCAAGTGGCTGCTGCTCGTCGGCGATCCGACCGTCACCGGCCTGATCATCGGGCAGGCGCTGCCCGATGCCGAGACCGAGAAGACCATGCGCAGCCTCGTCACCGGCGTGACGATCCGGCCGGCGCTGACGCTGGCGCAGCAGGTCGACGCGCTGCCCTTCCGCATCGCCGATCCGGCGGGGTTCCGCCCGCTGCGCGTGCTCGCCGGCAACTCGGTGCTGCTGACGCAGGGGCCGAAGGACCAGATGAGCAACCTTGAGCAGCCGATCCTGGTTCTGGCTCAGGCGGTGCAGCAGCCGCCGACGGCCGAGCAGCGCGACGGCTTCGCCAAGGCCGCGCTGTACTCCAACCAGACCATGAAGGATTTCGTGATCGAGCGCTCGCAGAGCTACCGCTCGAACGGAACCGATTGGCACGAGATCGTGGCGCGCGCCACCGACATGCCGACGAACACGCCGGTCGTCGTCTCCCAGACGATCCGCTTCGCGCCGGACGGCTATCTCCGCGCCCTCGGGGTGGTGCGCGAGGACCAGCGCGAGGGCACGCTCGCCAAATTTCGCGAGGTCGTGGACAGTGTTCAGGTGAAATAGCACGGGGCAGCCTGAGAATTCGCCCGTCGTCCGAGGAAACCACTCCTTGCGACCACCGGTTGTCGTCGCGACGCGCCGTCTCGTAGACGGCCATCGCGACGGGACCATTGATGACCGACCGAAACCATAGCGCAGACGGACTGGACGAGCGCCATTCCGCCGTGTGGACGCTGGCGCTCGCCGCCACCCTCGTCGGCATCGCCGCGCTGCCGTATCGGCGCGGCGGAGACCGGCCCGCGCCGGCCCCGGACGGTCCCCGCGCGCCCTCGCCCTCGCATTCCGGCGGCGACGCCCGGGCGGTGGCGCAAACCGAGTCGGACCGCGGCCGGCAGGCGAGCACCCCCTCCGAGATACCCAAAAGCGGCTGGAAGGATGTCGGGCTGCGCGTGTTCCGCGACCTGAAGGAGAATCGCCTGGTCTCGGTCGCGGCCGGCGTCACCTTCTACGTGCTGCTCGCGATCTTCCCGGCCGTGGCGGCGCTGGTGTCCTGCTACGGCCTCTTCGCCGACGTCGCCACGATTAACGACCACCTCGCCAGCCTCCAGGGGGTGATGCCCTCCGGCGCGATCGACATCGTCGGCGAGCAGGTCAAGCGCATCGCGGCCAAGGGCGACACGACCCTCGGCGTCACGTTCTTCACTGGCATCCTGCTCTCGGTCTGGAGCGCCAATGGCGGCATGAAGGCGGTCTTCGACGCGCTCAACATCGTCTACGAGGAGCGCGAGACGCGAAACTTCGTCTGGCTGAACCTGCGGTCCCTCGCCTTCACCGCAGGCGCGCTGCTGTTCATCATCCTGGCGCTCGGGGCGATCGTGGTGTTGCCGGTGGTGTTCAACACGGTCGGCCTGTCTGCGGACGCGTGGTACCTGGCGCTGCTGCGCTGGCCCGCCCTGTTCGTCGCCGTCCTCGGCGGCCTCGCCCTGCTCTACCGTTACGGCCCCTGCCGCGACGCGCCGCGCTGGCGCTGGGTGACGTGGGGCAGCGCGATTGCCGCCTTCGCCTGGCTCGCCGGCTCCCTCGGCTTCTCGTGGTACGTGGCGAACTTCGGAAAGTACAACGACACCTACGGCTCGCTCGGCGCCGTGATCGGGTTCATGACCTGGATCTGGATCTCGACGGTGATCGTGCTGCTCGGCGCGGAGGTGAATGCCGAGATGGAGCACCAGACCGTCCACGACACCACGGTCGGGGCGCCGCAGCCGCTCGGCACGCGGCGGGCGAAGATGGCGGATACGGTGGGGGCTGCGACCTGAGGCGCGTTCCGCGAAGGTCGGATCCGCGGTAGGGTCGGTCCATGGATCGCGACGCCGCCATCGACATCCTGCGTGCGCATGAGCCGGAGCTGCAACGCCTCGGCGTGCGGCATGCCGCGGTGTTCGGCTCGGTCGCGCGGGGCGAGAACCATGCAGGCAGCGACCTCGACGTGATGATCGAGATCGACGCGCGGGCGGTACGAGATGCCTTCAACTACGTCGGGATTTGCCGAGCCATCGGGAGCCTGTTCCCGGTCCCCGTCGACGTCGCCAATCGCGAGACGTTGAAGCCGCACATTCTCTCGCGCGCCGAGCGGGATGCCGTCCGTGCTTTCTGAGCGTGAATCGGACGCCTGCGTCGATATCGTCGCCAACGTTCAGGCTGCCCGCGACTTCATCGACGGCATGCCCTACGAGGCCTTCGCCGCCGATCTGCGGACGAATTACGCGGTGATCCGCTGCATCGAGATCGTGTCCGAGGCGAGCCGACGCCTCGGAGCGGCATTCAAAGCCCGGCATCCACACATCCCCTGGCAGGACGTCGCAGATACGGGCAACTTCTATCGCCACGCCTATCATCGTGTCGCGCTGGACATCGCATGGAGGACCGTCCACGAGCCGCTGATGGAGATCGCTGTGGTCTGCCGCGCCGAGCTCGAGGCGCATCAGGATCCGGCTGCGTGATCCTCTGTTCTCCCGTTCGCCGAGATGTCCGCGCACCATGACCGACGAGACGCTTCCTTCCCCCGTCGGCCCCGGCGATCAGGTGATCCTGGTGGACGGCTCGTCGTTCATCTTCCGGGCCTACTTCCAGGCGATAAACCAGCCGGAGAAATTCAACTTTCGGCCCTCGGACGGGCTGCCGACCGGAGCCGTGCGGCTGTTCTGCACCAAGATCGCGCAGTTTGTTCAGGAGGGCGCGGCCGGCATCTGCCCGACCCATCTCGGCATCGTCTTTGACAAGTCGGAGGGCTCGTTCCGTAAGGAGCTCTACTCCGACTACAAGGGCCACCGCCCCGACGCGCCGGACGACCTGAAGCGGCAGATGCCGCTGATGCGCGACGCGGTGCGCGCCTTCGGCCTGCATGCGATCGAGATGGAGCGCTACGAGGCCGACGACCTGATCGCCACCTATGCCCGGCAGGCCGAGGCGCGGGGCGCCGGCGTCATCATCGTCTCGTCCGACAAGGACCTGATGCAGCTCGTCGGGCCGCTGGTTCGGTTCTACGATTTCGAATCCGGCTCCAAGGGCAAGCCGGGCCACCGCCCCGAGCGCAACCTCGACGAGGCGGCGATTGTCGCCAAGTGGGAAGGCCTGCAGCCGAACCAGATCGGCGACGCGCTGGCGCTGATCGGCGACACCTCCGACAACGTGCCCGGCGTGCCAGGCATCGGCCTGAAGACCGCGGCGGCCTTGATCAAGGAATACGGCAGCCTCGAGCAGCTGCTGGAGCGGGCGGGCGAGATCAAGCAGCCCAAGCGCCGCGAGATGCTGCTCGCCGGCATCGAGCAGGCGCGGCTCTCGCGCCGGCTCGTGGCCCTGGTCGAGGACGTCGACGTGCCGGTGGCGCTCGACGACCTACGCCTGCCCAAGCCTGACCCGGAAAAGCTCGTCGGCTTCCTCAAGGCGATGGAGTTCAACACGCTGACCCGGCGCATCGCCGCGATGCTGCATGTCGACCCGGAAGCGGTGAAGCCCGATCCGCGCCTGCTCCCGGGCCATGTCCCGGGCGACGACGCCCCCTTCTCCGACGCCGCAGCCGCGGCCGGGGATGGCGCCGAGATCGACCCCTTCGCCGATCTCGGCCTGCCGGACGCGGCGCCCAAAGCCCGCGGCCCGTCCGATCCGACGCCGTCGAACCTCGTCGCGGCGCGCGCGGCGGAGGCTAGCAAGCCGTTCGACACCAGCGCCTACGAGACGATCCTCTCGCTCGAGCATCTCGATGCCTGGATCGCCGAAGCGCACGAGGTCGGTGTGATCGCAGTCGACACCGAGACCGACTCGCTCGATGCGCACCACGCCAACCTCGTCGGCGTGTCGCTCTGCGTCGCGCCGGGGCGCGCCGCCTACATCCCCCTCGCCCATGTCCGCGCGGTCGAGGCCGCGCCGAACGCCGACGACCTGTTCGGCGGCGGGGCGACGGCGTCCGATCTCGTGGAGCCGCTGCCTTCGCAGATCGACCGCGACGCCGCGCTCAGTCGGCTGAGGCCGCTGCTCGAGAGCCCGAGCGTGCTCAAGGTGGCGCAGAACCTGAAATACGATTGGCTCGTGTTCCAGCGCTACGGCATCACCGTGGCGCCGTGCGACGACACCATGCTGATCTCCTACGTGCTCGATGCCGGCAAGGGCGGGCACGGCATGGACGAACTCGCCAAGCGCCATCTCGGCCACCAGCCGATCACCTTCTCGGACGTGGCCGGCACCGGCAAGGCCAAGGTCACCTTCGACCGGGTGCCGCTCGACAGGGCCACCGCCTACGCGGCCGAGGATGCCGACGTGACGCTGCGGCTGTGGCGGATGATGAAGCCCCGCCTCGTCGCCGAGCGGCGGCTCGCCGTCTACGAGACCCTGGAACGGCCCCTGATCGCGGTGATCGCCCGGATGGAGCAGCACGGCATCCGCGTCGACCGCAACATGCTCTCGCGGCTGTCCGGCGACTTCTCGCAGATCCTGGCGCGTCTCGAGGAGGAGATCCAGGAGGATGCCGGCGAGCGCTTCCAGGTTTCCTCACCGAAGCAGATCGGCGACATCCTGTTCGGCAAGATGGGCCTGCCCGGCGCCAAGAAGACGCCGTCCGGCCAATGGGCGACGCCAGCGACCCTGCTCGAGGAGCTGGCCCAGGCCGGGCACGACCTTCCGAAGAAGATTCTCAACTGGCGCCAGCTGGCCAAGCTGAAGTCGACCTACACTGACTCGCTGCAAGAGCACGCCGACCGCGACACCAACCGGGTCCACACCTCGTTCTCGCTCGCCGCCACCACCACCGGACGGCTGTCCTCGTCGGACCCGAACCTGCAGAACATCCCGATCCGCACCGAGGAGGGCCGCCGCATCCGCCGCGCCTTCGTCGCCGACCCCGGCAACCGCCTGATCTCGGCCGACTACAGCCAGATCGAGCTGCGCCTGCTCGCCCACATGGCCGACATCCCGCAGCTGCGGCAGGCCTTCGCCGACGGCATCGACATCCATGCGGCGACCGCGAGCGCCATGTTCGGCGTGCCGCTTTCCGAGATGACGCCGGACCTGCGGCGGCGGGCCAAGACCATCAACTTCGGCATCATCTACGGCATCTCGGCCTTCGGGCTCGCCGACCGCCTCGGCATCGGCCGCGAGGAGGCGAGCCTGTTCATCAAGCAGTATTTCGAGCGCTTCCCGGGCATCCGCGACTACATCGACACCACCAAGCGCGCCTGCCGCGACAAGGGCTACGTCACGACCCTGTTCGGCCGCGTCTGCCACTACCCGCAGATCCGCTCCAACAACCCGTCCGAGCGCGCCAGCGTCGAGCGCCAGGCGATCAACGCCCCGATCCAGGGCACCGCCGCCGACATCATCCGCCGGGCGATGACCCGGATGGAGGCGGCGCTCACCGCCGAGCGCCTGAACGTCCGCATGCTGCTGCAGGTGCACGACGAGCTGGTGTTCGAGACGAACGAGGCCGAGGTGGATCGCGCGATCCCGGTGATCAAGCGCATCATGGAAGAGGCCCCGGCTCCGGCGCTCACGCTCCACGTGCCGCTGGTGGTCGAGGCGCGGGCAGCGGAGAACTGGGAGGAGGCGCATTGAGCGGGGGCTCACCCGGTCGTCAAGTGATCGAGCTTCAGACCTCCGTCAAACCACTGCATCCTGAGGCGTCGAAGCCCAGCGGGGGCCTCCAGGTCACACCGAGGGTTCTGGAGGCCTCCTTCGACGCCCGCTGACGCGGGCACCTCAGGATGAGTCGAGGACGGGAATGGCGGACCGCGTGTGAATTCCCCGGATAGCGAGGCCCTGCTAAACCCGCGCCATGCTCCAAACCGTCGCCACCCTCTACCAGTTCGTCCCTCTCCCCGATGCCGCAACGCTCGCGCCGGTGATCGAGGGCTTGTGCAAAGACCTCGGCCTGACCGGCACGCTCCTGCTGGCGCACGAAGGCATCAACGGCACGGTGGCGGGCTCGGCCGAGGCGATCGCGGCGTTCCTCCCCGCCCTGAACGGGCCCGACCTGTTCGGCGGACGCCTCGATCGGCTCGAATGCAAGCTGTCGACGGCTGAGGCGCCACCGTTCGCGCGGATGAAGGTGAAGCGCAAGCCGGAGATCGTGACCTTCGACGGCGGCGCCACCGACCCGGCCGACGGGGTCGGGACCTACGTCGCGCCCGAGGACTGGAACGCGCTGCTCGACCGGCCGGGGGTGGTGGCGGTCGACACCCGCAACCGGTTCGAGGTGGCGCTCGGCACGTTCGCGGGCGCGGTCGATCCCGGTCTGTCGCGCTTCGGCGAGTTTCGCGCGTTCGCGGAGACGCTCGACCCCTGCACCGAGGTCGCCCTGTTCTGCACCGGCGGCATCCGCTGCGAGAAGGCCGGCGCCTACCTCAAGGCGCGCGGGTTCGCGCACGTCCATCTGCTCCAGGGCGGCATCCTGAAATACCTCGAGACCGTGCCGGAGGCCGAGAGCCGCTGGACCGGCGACTGCTTCGTCTTCGACGGCCGCATCGCGCTGGGGCCGGCGCTGGCCGAGCGGCCCGACCATCCGCCGGAGGCCCTGCGATGAGCGAGTCCGCCCGCATCGACCATCTCGAGATGCGCCTCACCGAGCAGGACGCGACCATCGACGACCTCAACCGCACCGTCACCGAGCAGTGGCGGCTGATCGACCGGCTGCGGCGGCAGGTGGAATCGCTGATCGAGCGCGTCGAGGAGGCGGGCGCTCGCACGGCTGCCGGCGGCGCCGAGCCCCCACCGCCGCATTATTGAGGGCATCAGCGCGCCCTTCCCTCCCCCGCAGGGGGAGAGAAGACGCGGTGAACCTGCCTTCGAGGCCTAGAAATTCGCCTGCGTGACGAACTTGGTGGCGAGGTAGCCGTCCAGCGCTTCGGAGCCGCCCTCGCTGCCGTAGCCGGACTCCTTCACCCCGCCGAAGGGCGTCTCCGGCAGGGCGATGCCGTGGTGGTTGATCGAGACCATGCCGCTCTCGACCATGCTCGACACCCGCGTCGCCCGCTCCGACGTGCGGGTGTAGGCGTAGGCCGCCAAGCCGTATGGCAAGCGGTTGGCCTCCGCGTAGGCTTCCGCGTCGTCGGAGAAGCGCTGGATCGCCGCGACGGGGCCGAACGGCTCCTCGTTCATGATCCGGGACGTGAGCGGCAGGTCGGTCAGCACCGTCGGCTCGAAGAAGTTGCCGCGGTTGCCGATGCGCTTGCCGCCGGTGCGCAGCGTGGCGCCCTGCGCGTTGGCATCGGCGACCAGCGCTTCCATCGCCTCCAGGCGCCGCCCGTGGATCAGCGGGCCCATCTTCGTCTCGGGATCGAGGCCGTCGCCGACCTTCAGGTTGGAGGCGAGGTCGGTGAAGCCGTCGACGAAGCGGTCGAACACCGAATCGTGGACGAGGAAGCGGGTCGGCGCGACGCAGACCTGGCCGGCGTTGCGGAACTTGTTGGCGCCGAGAACCGCCACCGCCTTCTCGACATCGGCATCGCCGAAGACGATCGCCGGCGCGTGGCCGCCGAGCTCCATCGTCGCCCGCTTCATGTGCTGGCCGGCCAGGGCCGCGAGCTGCTTGCCGACCACGGTCGAGCCGGTGAACGAGATCTTCCGGATCACCGGATGCGGGATCAGGTACGACGAGATCGTCGCCGGATCGCCGTAGACCAGCGCGAGGCAATCGCCCGGCACGCCGGCATCGAGGTAGGCGCGCACCAGCTCGGCGCAGCTCGCCGGCGTGTCCTCGGGGCCCTTGAGGATCACCGGGTTGCCGGTGCAGAGCGCGGCGGCGATCTTGCGGACGGCCTGGTTGATCGGGAAGTTCCATGGGGTGAAGCAGGCCACCGGCCCGACCGGCTCGCGCACCACGAACTGCATCACCCCGTCGCCGCGGGGCGGAATCACCCGGCCGTAGGCGCGCTTGCCTTCCTCGGCGAACCAGTCGGTGACGTCGGCCGCGGCCATCGTCTCGATGCGCGCCTCGGCGAGGGGCTTGCCCTGCTCCAGCGTCATGATCCGGGCGATGGCGTCGGCGCGCTCCCGCAGCAGGTCGGCGGCCCGGCGCAGCACCTTGCCGCGATCGAAGGCCGAGACCTTGCGCCACTGCGCGAAGCCGCGCGCGGCGGCCTCGAGCGCCCGGTCGAGGTCGTCCCGGGTGGCGACGGCGCATCGCCCGATCGTCTCGCCGGTGGCGGGGTTGAGCACCGGCAGCGTCTCGCCGCCCGAGCCGGCGACCCAGGCGCCGGCGATGTGAAGCGTCACGTCCGGATACATGTCGGCCCTGCGATCCCTGCCCGGCCGGCCGCGATGGGCCGGCGACCGAGGCAATGTCGCGCTCGACGCCGCCGGGGGCAAGGCGCCGGCGGGAACGAACCGGCCGGGATGTCCGGCTCAGGCGGCGATGCTGCGCTTGACCGGCTCCGGGCCCTTCACCGTGACGGGGCCCCCGCGGCGCGCGCGCAGCGTGCCGCCCTTCGGCACGACCTGCCAGCCGTCCTTGGCGCCGTCGATCGGCTCGGAGACCACGACCAGGCCGGCCTCGGTCTGGCGATAGTACAGGCTCGGGGGCCGCGCATCGCAGGCCCACCGATAGGCGATGAGCTGGTCGCCGTCGGTCAGCAGCGCGGTGAAGCGCAGCGGCTCGGTGATGCCGGCCGCCTTCATCAGGTCGCGCACGGTGGCCAAGGTCTCGGCCATGGCGCCGATCGGGTCCTCGGCAAGGCCGTTGGAGAGGGCGAGCAGGAAAAGGGCCTCGGAGTCGGTGCTGCCGCGACGCCCGTCGTACAGGGCGTCCGGGATCAGCGCCTCGAGGCGTCGCTTGATCCGCAGGTATCCGCCGATCTGACCGTTGTGCATGAACAGGTGCCGGCCGTTCACGAAGGGGTGGCAGTTGGTCCGCGCGGTCGCCGTCCCGGTGGAGGCGCGCACGTGTGCGAAGAAGGTCCGCGCGCGGACCTGCCCGCACAGGTTGACGAGGTTCTCGTCCGACCAGGCGGGCGAGATGTCGCGATAGACGCCCGGCTCCGGTCGTTCGCCGTACCAGCCGAGGCCGAAGCCGTCGCCGTTGGTCTCGGTCTTCCCCTGCTCGGCGTGCAACGATTGATGCACGAGCGAGTGCGTCGGCGCGCAGACGAGGTCCGACAGGAAAACCGGCTCACCGCTATAGGCCAGGAAGCGGCACATGGTTGGGGCCAACCTCTTGCTGATCGCGCTGGCGCGAACCTCACCCAGTCTGCCCTCGGGCAAGCCCGGTGCCGCGCCGTCGCCGAACCGTAACATTTCGTTGTCGATGATGAACAGTTCGCTAACGCACTGCAGCATGCACGGAGTTTGTGCGCACCTGAACGGATCCTCGCCAAACCGGTCGCAACGCAGGCATGCGCTTGAGACGAATTCGGACTCTTGTTACCCGGCTTCGGACGGCGCAGCATGGCTCATCCGGGAATCAGCGCCCCACGCATGAGGTCGCGTCGCCGGTCAGGCATCGAACCCGCATCCGCAACATCTCGTGAAGGAGGTCCCATGGACCGCGCCCCCTCCCCCTGTCCGGTCGCCCTCGTCGTCGAGGACGATGCCGCGGTCCGCAACCTCGCCGCCGCCGTGCTCGAGGAGACCGACCTCGGGGTGATCGCCTGCGACAGCGCGGAGGCCGCGATCTCGATCCTGGAGCGCGACGACGTCACCGTCGCGCTGCTCTTCGCCGACATCCGCCTGCCGGGCGCCATGGATGGGCTCGCGCTCGCCCGCACCGTCGAGCGCCGCTGGCCGGACGTGCGGGTGGTGGTGACCTCGGGCTACGATGCCGGCGGCGATGCGAGGATGCCGGCGCAGGCGGTGTTCATGCAGAAGCCGTGGCGCGCCCTCGACGTGCTGGTCCAGGCCGAGCACGCGACGGAAGCCGCCCGCGCCGCCTGAGCGCGTTCCGGTCCGATACGAGGACGGCGCACGCGGCGTCGTCCGAGATCCTTTCACGAACGAAAAAAGCCCGGACCGCAAGGGCGGCCGGGCCTTTTTCGAGGATCGCGATCGACGGGCCTCGCGGCCCGGATCGTCTTACTCGGCGGCGGAAGCCGCCGGAGCGCCGCCGGCCGGAGCGGACGGGGTCATCGACGGGAAGCCGGGACGACGGGGGGCGCCGGCGCCGAAACGGGGCTTCGGCTTCGGAGCAGCGATCAGGCCCTCGCGGATCGCGGTCTTGCGGGCCTGCTTGCGGGCGCGACGGACCGCCTCGGCCTTCTCGCGCGCCTTGCGCACGGACGGCTTCTCGTAGGCCTTGCGCTGCTTCATCTCGCGGAAGATGCCTTCGCGCTGCATCTTCTTCTTGAGGACGCGGAGCGCCTGATCGACGTTGTTATCGCGAACGAGTACCTGCAACGGAGTGGATCCTCTAGAACCGGTTTAAACGTGGCATACGGTCGGCGCGGTCAGCGTGACGCCCGCGAGCGTTGCGGGAAACCGACAGCGTCCCGGACCCGGGGATCGCCCGGGCGGGACGCGGTTCGGACCGTCTCGATTCGGCACCAAATCTGCACCTTGGGCAGGCTCTTACACCAAGCGCCCGCGAGTTCCAACCGGATTGGCGACACGACGTCGATCGGCGTGCGGTGTGACCGCGCGGACGCAGGGGGAAGGCCGTCGTCCGCCCGCACAGGGCATGCCGGGCGCAGCAATCCGGCCCGGCTCCTGCAATGCCGTCCTAAGTCGGGTATGACATCCCAGGCCGGACTCGTCCCGGCAGGGCTGGCGAAGGGACGCTCATGACGGGTGAGAGACAGCGATGACCGACGACGCGCAGCAATTCGCCAGCGACAACTATTCCGGCATCTGCCCGGAAGCCTGGGCGGCGATGGCGGCCGCCAATGCCGGGCATGCGCCGGCCTACGGCGAGGATGCCTGGACGGCACGCGCGGCGAACGCCTTCCGCACCCTGTTCGAGAGCCACTGCGAGGTGTTCTTCGCCTTCAACGGCACGGCCGCCAACGCGCTGGCGCTGGCCGCGCTCTGCCGCTCCTACCACAGCGTGATCTGTGCCGACGCCGCCCACGTGGAGACCGACGAGTGCGGCGCGCCGGAGTTCTTCTCGAACGGCTCGAAGCTGCTCACGGTCCGCACCGAGAGCGGCAAGCTGACCCCGGACGCGATCCGGGCGCTCGCCACCAACCGCAAGGACATCCACTTCCCGAAGGTCCGCGTGGTGACGGTGACGCAGCCGACCGAGACGGGGCAGGTCTACACCCTCGCCGAGTTGCGGGCGATCTCGGCGACCTGCCGCGACCTCGGCCTGTCGCTGCACATGGACGGGGCCCGCTTCGCCAACGCCTGCGCCCATCTCGGATGCAGCGCGGCGGACATGACGTGGCGGTCGGGCGTCGACGTGCTCTGCTTCGGCGGCACCAAGAACGGCATGCATGCCGGCGAGGCGGTGGTGTTCTTCGACGCCGCACTGGCCGAGGATTTCGGCTATCGTTGCAAGCAGGCGGGGCAGCTCGCCTCGAAGATGCGCTTCCTCTCGGCCCCCTGGGTCGGGATGCTGGAGAGCGGGGCGTGGCTGAGAAACGCCGCGCACGGCAACGCCTGCGCACAGGACTTCGCGGCGGCGGTCGCGGACATGCCCGGCATCGCGCCGATGTTCCCGGTCCAGGCCAACGCCGTGTTCCTGGCGATGCCGGCGGACACGATGGAACGCCTGCGCGGCAGGGGCTGGCGCTTCTACACCTTCATTGGTGGTGGAGCCCGGTTCATGTTCGCCTGGGACGCGAAGCGTGAGCGCGTCGCCGAGCTGGTCGCGGATCTGCGCGCCGTCGCTGCGGCACCGGCATGAGCGGGCGGCGGGTTGCGTGGCCGGGTGCCGCTGTCTAACAGGGTCTCATGGTTCCGGCAGACGTTCGCCCGTCATCGATGACGCCGCCGTAGCGCGCGCGACGCCCTGCGGTCCCCGTTTCCTCAGGGCATCGCGCTTGGGCCGCCGAACCGTCTCCCGTCGAAATCCCGTCTCTCATGAGCCCGCACGCCGCCTTCCGCGGGCGCGGGCCGGATCCTTTGCATGACCTTTCAAACCTTGCGGGCCGAATGGGCCCCGCACGTGCCGCGCGAGCTCCTCGCCGGGACCGTCGTCGCGCTCGCGCTCATTCCGGAGGCGATCGCCTTCTCGCTCATCGCCGGCGTCGATCCGCAGGTCGGGCTCTACGCCTCGTTCTGCATCGCGGCGACCACCGCGATCGTCGGCGGACGGCCGGCGATGATCTCGGCCGCCACCGGCGCCACCGCCCTGGTGATGGCGGGGCTGGTGCGCGAGCACGGCCTGCAATACCTGCTGGCCGCCTCGATCCTCGCCGGCCTGATCCAGATCGGCGCCGGCCTGCTGCGGCTGGGCGACCTGATGCGCTTCGTCTCGCGCTCGGTGATCACCGGCTTCGTCAATGCCCTCGCGATCCTGATCTTCCTCGCTCAGATGCCCGAGCTGATCGGGCGCGGTCCGACCGTCTACGCGATGGTCGCGATCGGGCTGGCGATCATCTACGGCCTTCCGCGCCTCACCAGGGTGGTGCCCTCCCCGCTCGTCTGCATCGTCGTCCTGACGATCGCCGCGATCGCGCTGGCGCTGCGGATCCGCACGGTCGGCGACATGGGCGCGCTGCCGAGCAGCCTGCCCTCGTTCCTGCCGCCGCAGGTCCCGCTGGGCTTCGAGACCTTGCGGATCATCCTGCCCTACGCCGCCACGGTCGCCATGGTCGGCCTGCTCGAATCGCTGATGACGGCGGCGATCGTCGACGAGATGACCGATACCGGCAGCGACAAGAGCCGGGAATGCCTCGGCCAGGGCACCGCCAACATCGTCTCGGGCTTCTTCGGCGGCATGGCCGGCTGCGCCATGATCGGGCAGACGGTGATCAACGTCACCTCCGGCGCCCGCGGTCGCCTGTCGTGCCTGTGGGCGGGCGGCTTCCTGCTGTTCCTGATCGTCGCGCTCGGCGCCTACGTCCGGCAGATCCCGATGGCGGCGCTGGTCGCGGTGATGATCTTCGTCTCGATCCAGACCTTCTCCTGGCGCTCGATCCGCGACCTCGCCCGGCACCCGGGCTCGTCCAGCGTGGTGATGCTCGCCACCGTCGGGGTGGTGGTGGCGACCCACGACCTCGCCCGCGGCGTCCTCGTCGGCGTGCTGCTGTCGGGCGTGTTCTTCGCGCGCAAGGTCGCCCGCGTCTTCCGCGTCGAGAGCCGCCGGGAGGGCGTGGTCCGCACCTACGTCGTCACCGGGCAGCTGTTCTTCGCGACGGCCGAGGCATTCCACGGCGCGTTCGATTTCCGCGACGACGCCGAGCGGATCGTGCTCGACCTTTCGGCGGCGCATTTCTGGGACATCACGGCGATCAATGCCCTCGACCGGGTGGTGCTGAAGTTCCGCCATCACGGCCGGGCGGTCGAGATCGTCGGCCTCAACCGCGCGAGCGCGACCCTGGTCGAACGCCTCGGCACCCACGACAAGCCCAGTGCGATGGCAGCACCGGGACACTGACGCGACGGCCGGCGCTCAGGCGAGCCAGTCGGGCATCCGGTCGAGGCCGATCAGCGCGTCGTAGCTCTGGCGCGGGCGCACGATCGCCGCCTGCGAACCGCTGACCAGCACCTCGGGCACGAGGCGGCGGGTGTTGTAGGTGCCGGCCTGGACCGCTCCGTAGGCGCCCGCCGTCATCACCGCGATCAGGTCGCCGGCGACGACCCGCGGCATCTCGCGCTGCAGGGCGAGGTAGTCGCCGGTCTCGCAGACCGGTCCGACCACGTCCGCCGTCACGCGCGGCGCGTCGGCAGCCGGAGCCTCCACCGGGCGGATGGCATGATAGGCCTCGTAGAGGGTCGGCCGGATCAGGTCGTTCATCGCGGCATCCACGATGACGAAGGTGCGCCCCTCGCTTTCCTTCACGTAGACCACGCGGGTGACCAGGATGCCGGCATTGCCCGCGATCATCCGGCCGATCTCGAAGACCGGCCGCAGGCCGAGCGGGGCGAAATGCGGGCGGATCGTCGCGGCGAGCGCCGCCGGGTCCGGCGGGGCTGCGTTGTCGTCGCGATAGGGGATGCCGAGGCCGCCCCCGAAATCGATGTGGCGGATCGGATGGCCCTCGGCGATCAACCGGCCGGCCAGCCCGGCGAGCAGCCGCGCCGCATTCTCGAACGGCGCGAGATCGGTGATCTGGCTGCCGATATGCATGTCGACGCCGTGGATCGCGAGGCCCGGAAGGGTCGCCGCCAGAGCGTAGACGGCGGGCGCGCGCGTGATCGGGATGCCGAACTTGTTCTCGTACTTGCCCGTCGAGATCTTGGCGTGGCCGCCCGCGTCGATGTCGGGATTGACCCGGATCGAGACCGGCGCCTCGATCCCGAGGCTGGTCGCCACCTCGGAGAGCGCCAGCAGCTCGGGCTCGCTCTCGACGTTGAAGCAGTAGATCCCGGCCTTCAGCGCCGCCGCCATCTCGTCGCGGGTCTTGCCGACGCCGGAGAACACGATCTTCTGCGCGTCGACCCCGGCCCGAAGCGCGCGGAGCAGCTCGCCCTCGGAGACGATGTCCATGCCGGCGCCCCGCCGGGCGAGCGTCGCCAGTACGGCCTGGTTGGAATTCGCCTTCATGGCGAAGCAGACCAGCGCGTCGTCGCCCGAGAACGCCTCGGCGAAGACGCGGAAGTGCCGCTCCAGGGTGGCGGTGCTGTAGCAGTAGAACGGCGTCCCGACCCGCTCGGCCAGGGCCGTCAGGTCGACGTCCTCGGCGTGCAGGCGTCCGTCGCGATCCTGGAAATGGTGCATCGTTCGGCCGTGTCCGGGAAGCGTCGAGATCCGCCGTTCGGCTCGAGATCCCGTCCGCGGGGAAGCCTCCCCCGGGGCGGGAGAGCAGGGTGGAAGACGAGGGCGCCGTTCGGTCCGGCGCGAGAGCGGCGCGCTACAGCAGCGGATCGAGGATGAAGGGATCCTTCGGGATGCGATAGCCGCGCTTGGCCCCGCGGCCGGTCTCGACCGGCGCCTCCGTGCCGGAGGCCGGGGCGAGCGCGGAGGGCGGCAGATCGTCGCCGTCGCGGACCGCGGACGGATCGGGCTCCGGCGTGCCGCCGCCGAGGCCGGTGCTCTGCGGAAGGGTCCGGGGTCCGGCCGTCGCCGTGGGGGTGCCTTGGGCCGCACTCCGTTGCGGCGTCGTCGCCGAGGCGCCCGGCGGCTCGAGGGCTCCGCGGCGGCCGCACCCTGCCAGCGCGAGCGCGGCGAGGCCTGTGGCGAGGGTCAACGTCAGGACGCGGGTGGGCGGCATCGCGGAGGGTCCGGCGGGCACTTCTGGGGCGGTCCTCCCGAGGGAGGATCGCACCTTAGCCGTTGCCGGAACGCGAGGCGAGCGTTCGCGCGCCACAGCCTCGCTCCGAACCGGCTCGGTCGAGCGGGCGGTTCAGCCCTTCTTGTCGCCGTTGGTCGCCTCGTAGGCGTCGATCGCCCGGCGGCAATTCTCGGACAGCGACTTCCAGTTCTTCTCGAAGCAAGCATCGAGCTTCGGGTCCTCGGGGGCGAGGTTGCCGCAATAGTTCAGGTAATCGCCGGTGCAGTACTTCTTCAGGGTCTCGTTGCCGCGCTTGGTCTCGGGCGCCGCCGAGGCCGGCGCGGAGAACGACACGGCCAGGCCGAGCGCGAGGGCGAGGGACATGAGCTTCAAGGCCATGGGGCGTCGTTCCATCTGTCGGATCGAGAGGGGGGATGGCGGTGCGATGATGCCATCGCGTGGTGGAAACAAGGCATCGCGGCGCGGTTTCGCAACCGCAACCCTAGGATTTTGGTGGCTCGACGGCCGCTCAGTGCGAGGAGGCACGCATCGCGTAGGCCGCGACCGGCGGAAGGCGCTCGCGCTGCGTCAGGGTGTCGGCCACCTCGGTGATGCGCCGGCGAAGGTCCGCATTCTCACGCTCGACCGCCTCCCCGCGGTCGGACACGGCCTTGGCGAGCGCCGCCTCGGTGGCCGCGAGCTTTTCGCGCACGCTGCCCTCGCTCTCCGCCGCGCCGGCATCGGATGGGACGTCCTCGACCGTGCCGAGGGCGTTCCGCGCGGCGAGCAGGCTGTCCAGGAGGTCGGCATGCGCCTCTTCCAGGGCGAGCAGGGTCGCGAGGCTCGACGAGCCGTCGGCCTGCGCGGTCGAAAGCTCGTTCTCGAGACGACCGCGAAGCGCCAGCGCCTCGGCGATCTCGGCGTCGCGCGCGGCGACGTCGCGCGCGAGGGCGGCCGCCTCCATGGTGCGGTTGCCGAGGGCCGCCATGTCGGCCTGGCGCTTGCTGCGCGCGTCCTCGACGGCACGCTCCATCCGCCGCTGCCGCACCGCGAACTCGGCGCGCAGAAAATCCTTCTCGGCGGCGATCTCTCCGACGGACAGCGGCAGCTGCGCCTCCGTCCGGCGCCGCGCCAGGCGGGCGGCGCGCGCGTTCACGGCGGGCAGCGCTAGCAGCGCGCACAGGATCGCCACCAGGAAGCCGAGGGCGAAGACCATCACGGTTTCGATCACGCGGGCGAACTCGATCCCTTGAGCGCCGCCGCAAGACCGGACCCTGCCCGCTCGTGCGACGATGCGACCACACGCAGAACGAGCCCGGACACCGGGGCTGAACCCGGATGCCGTGCCCGTGAGCCGAGCATGCCCGGCCGAAGCTGACGCGCAGTCTAACCGGTTTTGCGCGCGGGCGCGAAGTCGAGATTCGGTCGCGTCAGAACGGGTTCCAGGTCGGCGTGCCGGTGAACTTCAGATAGCCGACGTTGATGCCGAGGCGGGCGCCGACGCCGGTCCGGATCGGAACCACGACGATGCCGTCGTTGGTCACCGCCGTCATGCCGAAGCCGCCGACGAAGTAGGCCGAGCCGTCGACCCCGCCGAAGCGGCGGTAGATCCCATTTACCGCCGGCAGATTGTAGACCAGCATCATGGTGCGGTCGCCGTCGCCGCCGATGTCGAAGCCGAGGGTCGGGCCCTGCCAGTAGATCCGGCGCTGGCCCGCATTGCGGGTGTAGAGCGTGCCCTCGCCGTACCGGACGCCGCCGACGATGGCGCCGGAGGCTTCCTGGCCGAGGATGTAGCCGTTGGGCTCGCCCCAGCGCTTGGTCGCCTCCTGCACCGTGAGCGCCAGCCCGCGCGAGACGCTGCCGAAGAACTTGTGGCCGGAATCGACGATCTCGCGTGGCCGGAAGGTCTCCGGCGCGCCGGGATCCTCGACGCCGCGGGCGGAGGCCGGCACGCTCGCGGAAACGCCGAACGCGGCCGTCGACGCGGCGAGGAGCCCGGCCGAGCTCAGGCCGGCCAGGGCGCGGCGGCGTGTCGGCGCGTCCTGCCGCAGGGTGGCCGTGCGGGGGGAATCGGGTGTGGTCATGGTTCCTCCTCGATCCGCTGAAGGCGGCGCCGTCATGGGACGCGATCGCGCGCCTGGACTTGGATGCGCACCTGGACGATGCCTTGCGTCCGCCCCCAAGGACATGCGGCAGACCTGCCGCCGGAGCGCACGGCGGTCGATCCGGGCGCGAGCTGAGGGACAGGTGGACACGATGTGGTTAACGCGGCGTGACTGCGCCATCCTCGTCCTGGCAGGCCTCGCGGAGCCGGCGATCGGACAGACGCCCGTCGCCGGCCCGCTCGCGCTCTCGGGCTTCGACCCGGTGAGCTACTTCCTGCCGAAGGGCCCGCGGGCGGGCTCGTCCGCGTTCGAGGCTTCCGGCGGCGGCAGGACCTGGCGCTTCGCCGGTGCCGCCAACCGCGCCGCCTACCTGCGCGACCCTACGGTCTACACGCCGCGGCTGGGCGGATACGACGTCGTCGGCATCCTCGACGGACGGCTGGTCGACGCCGATCCGCTGGTCTTCGCGGTGATCGAGGAGCGCCTCTACCTGTTCCGCAACGCCGAGCGACGGGACCGGGTGCTGGCGGACCCCACGCTCGCGGAGCGGGCGGAGGCGTCCTGGCCGAGCCTGCAGCCACTCACGGACGGAGGACGGGAGTGAGCCGCGTCACCGCCGCGCCCTCCCGCGGCCGCAGGATCGGCCCGCGATCGGGAAGCGCGACCCGGGCGGCGAGCGCCGGATCGCCCATCGCCGCGAACGGGCCGTTGCGATAGGCCATCGCGTGCCGGCCGTAGATGATCGGCCGGCCGGTGGGGGTGACGACACGGCCGCCGGCGGAGGTCAGGATGTGGTCGCCGGCCGCGGTGTCCCATTCCATGGTCGGTCCGCAGCGGACGTAAAGGTCGGCCTCGCCCGAGGCGATCAGCGCGAACTTGAGGGCCGAGCCGGCCGCGCGGCGCGATGTCACGCCGAGCGCGTTGAGGCAGGCCTCGGTCTCGGAATCGCCGTGGCGCCGGCTGCCGAGCGCGGTCAGCCCGTCCCGCGGCTCGGGCCGGGTTCGGACGGCGCGAGAGGGCCCGGGGCGGCCGGCCTCGATCGGCGCCTCGTGCGCGGCGACACCCGCGTGCCAGACGCGGCCGACGCCCGGCGCGGCCAGCGCCGCGGCGACCGGGCGGTTGCCCTCGATCAGGGCGATGCACACGGCGAATTCCGGGCTGCCGGCGAGGAAGTCGCGGGTGCCGTCTAGGGGGTCGACCAGGAAGAACCGGTCGGCGGGCGGCACGTCGTGGCAGGTCTCCTCGGCCACCACCGGGATCGCCGGGAACCGTTCCAGGAGCTTGGCCAGGATCAGCTGCTCGGCCTCGAGGTCGGCATGGCTCGAGGGCGAGCCGTCCACCTTGAGCACGTGCGGGCAGTCGTTGCCGTGGTGGCCGAGCAGGATCTCGCCGGCGGCGCAAGCGATCTCGGCCAGGTACGCGGCGATGCGCTCGCGTTCCGGCCCGGGGAGGGAGACGATGGATGATGCCGCCATTGCCATGGCACCGTCTTGCTCCACCCTCCGATCCTTGTCGATGGCGGAGGCCGAAATCGGGTTCGGCCCGTCCCGACGCGTCTCAGTAGGAAGCGAACATCCGCTCGATCTCCGCGGGCTCGCGCGTCACCGTCAGGGCGAGCGCGAGCAGGATGCGGGCCTTCTGCGGCGTCAGGTTGTCGGCGCTGAGGATGCCGCGCTCCCTCAGGCGGGTGGTGAGCGGGACGACGCCGCTGCCCGCCCGGGTCGACTGCACCACGACGATGCCGGCGGCGGCGGCCTGCTCGAGGGCGTCGGCTTCGCGCGGCGGCGTCATGCCCGGCGCCAGCCCCGCCGAGACGATGCCCCGCGCTCCGGCGGCGAGGAAGGCCCGCACCGCCGTGCCGTCCGCGTCGGCATAGCCGTAGGACACGTCGACCCGCGGCAGCTCTTCGAGCGCGCGGATGTCGAAGGGCGTTCCCGGAGCGTGGCTCCGCTCCGAGCGCCGGTAGTACTGCACCGAGGCGCCGTCGACGTGGCCGAGCACCCCGAAATCCGGCGTCCGGAAGGTCTGGAGCCGGGCGACCGAGGTCTTGGTCACCTCGCGCGCCGCCTGGATCTCGTCGTTGAGGACGACGAGGACGCCGCGCCCGCGGGACTGCGCCGACGCCGCCGTGCGGATCGCCGCGACGAGGTTGAGCCCGGCATCGCTCGACAGGGCGCTCATCGGCCGCTGCGACCCGACGAGCACCACCGGGACGTCGACGGTGAGCGTCAGGCTCAGGGCGTAGGCGGTCTCCTCGAGGGTGGCGGTGCCGTGCCCGATGACGATGCCGGCGAGGTCGCGATGCTCCGCGACGAGGCGTTCGCAGGTCGTCGCCAGGTCGCGCCATTCCGCGAAGCCGATCGCCGGGCTCGGCACGGCGCGGAAGGCGACCGGCACCATCTCGGCGACCGCGCGCACCTCCGGCACGGCATCGAGGATCGCCTGCGCCTCCAGGCGGTTCCCGGTCGCGGTGTAGTCGAGGATGTCGAGGGAATCGCGACCGAGCGACGAGATCGTCCCGCCGGTGCCGATGAACGCGACCTTCGGCCTTGCCGTCATCGAATGTCTCCTGCTCGCTTCGCGTCGAGACCGCGTCCTACCCGCTGAGGCCGGCGGTTGTCTCGCGGCATCGCCGGGGACGGACGATGTGCCGGGCGAGGACGCGGTGCCGGCTCGCTCGCCCCGAGGATGGCGACACCGCGCGCGCCGATGCGGCTCAGCTGCGGAAGTCGAACACGAGGGCCGAGGCGTTGCTGCTCGTGCTGGAAGTCCCGCTCGACGCGTAGCCGGTCGCGCTCGCCTGCGTCGATTGGAGCTGCTTGATGAAGCTCGCCAGCAGATCGCTCGTCGACGCGGTGCTGGTGCTGCCTGAGGCCGAGGCGTCGGGATCCGCGCTCGACGCATCGGACAGGTCGTTGCCGTCCGGCGCCGCGCCGAAGGGCGGTCCCGGGGGCGGGCCGCCCGCACCGCCGACCCCGCCATCCTTTGCCTCGCCCTTCGCGCCTCCCTTGGCGAACAGCGACGTCAACGTCGCCGCCTGGTCGCTGGTCAGCGTTCCGTTGGTGACCTGGTCGGCGATCAGGCCGTCGATGCGGCTCTTGATCTGGGACGGGTCGAGCCGCGACGCGGCGGAGGTGCTCGACGATGCCGACGCGGCACCGTTCGCGGTTTCGCCGGACTTGAGGCTGGCGTCGATCGAGTCGAGGGCGCTGGTGAGCGCGGTGGCGTCGGTCGCGGAAATGGTGCCGGCCGAGGCCTCGCTGTCGATCTCGGAGGCGACCCGGTTCTTGTGGGCGTGCGCCGGGCGCTGCGGCGCCTGGATCTGCGAGGCGGTGGTGCTGGAGATCGAACTCATGGGCGGCTTTCCCGTGAAGCTGCCGGAAACGCCCGGCCGCGGGTCCGTGTGCAAAGTGCCCACGCCGCGGTTAAGGATCTGTTCGCCTTAATGTTTCGGTATGTTTCCAGCAGCGCCCAGCGGCCGTTCCCCCCTCTTCCCGCAGCGTAATTCGTACTGTGATGCTCGCCCGAGTCAGCGGGCGGCGACCCGCAATTGCGGGAACGCGGCGGGGAGCGGAGGCGCCGCGCGCAGGACCGGTTGCGCCACGCCGTAGAGGCCGCGATGCTGCGGGTTCGGGCTCAGCCGGTCGGTCAGGCCGATCACCGTCTCGGCCGCGCCGAGAAGAAGCGCGCCTTCGGGTGCAAGCCGTTCGGCGAGCCGCCCGAGGATGTCGGCCTTGGTCGGCGTATCGAAGTAGATCAGCACATTGCGGCAGTAGATCACGTCAAAGGAGCCGAGCGCGTCGAAGCCGTTGAGCAGGTTGAGCGGCCGGTAATCGATCATCGCGCGCAGGGCCGGGGCGATCTGCCACTGCTCGCCGATCTGGGTGAAGTACTTCAGCAGCCACTGGACGGGCAGCCCGCGCTGCACCTCGAAATGGCTGTAGAGCCCGAGCTTGCCCTTCTCGATCACCTCGGTGGAGAGGTCCGTCGCGACGATCTCGACCTGCCAGCCGGCAAGCTTGGCGCCAGCTTCCTGCAGCAGGATCGCGAGCGAATACGGCTCCTGGCCGGTCGAGGCCGCCGCGCACCAGATGCGCAGCCGGCGCTGGCCGGCACGGCGCGCCATCGCCTGAGGCAGCAGCACGTCGCGGAACAGATCGAACGGCGTCCGATCGCGGAAGAAGAAGGTCTCGTTGGTGGTCATCGCTTCGACGACCGCCTTCTCGATCGACGAATCGCGCGAGATCTTCAAGGTGCCGACGAGGTCGCGCAGCGTGGCGAGGCCGAAGCGGCGGCAGACGGGGGTGAGCCGGCTCTCGACAAGGTAGCGCTTCTCGGGGGTGAGCGCGAGGCCGGAGCGCTGCTTGAGATAGGCGCGCAGGAAATCGAATTCGAGCTCGGTCATGCCGCCTGTCCCGTGATCATGGCGCGCAGCGCAGGGCCGATCTCGGGAAGCGGCAGGATGGCCTGGGCCAGCCCCGCCTTGGCGATGCTGCCGGGCATGCCCCAGACGGTGCTCGTCGCCTCGTCCTGTGCGAGCACGGCGCCGCCGGCCTCGCACAGCGCGCGGGCGCCGTGGGTGCCGTCCGAGCCCATGCCGGTGAGCACGACGGAGAGGGTTGCGCCCCCGAACAGCGCGGCGGCGTCCTTGAACAGGACGTCGACGGCCGGCCGGCAGAAGTTCACCGGCGGTCCGTCGTCGAGGCGGATCACCGGCTCTCGGCCGGCCCCCCCCGTCAGGCCCATGTGGCGCCCGCCCGGCGCGACGTAGATCCGCCCGGGCTCGAGCCGTTCGTCGGCCTTGCCCTCGGCCGCGACGAGTCCGGTGCGGGTGGCGAGGTGCTCGGCGAAGACCGCGGTGAAGATCGGCGGCATGTGCTGGACGATCAGGATCGGCAGCCGGCGCAGCGTCGCCGTGCCGATCTTCTCGAGCATCTCGCCGACCGCCCGGGGGCCGCCGGTCGAGGCGCCGACGAGAAGGACGCGGGGCGCCAGGCCGGTGCGGGCCTTCGGGCGCAGGGTGACCGGGGCGCTCGGGCGCGGCGCCGCCGGGGCCGGCATCGGCGAGGGGGCGGCGCCGGGCGCGATCGGGGCCGGCGCCGGGCCGCGGCGGCGGGCGCGGGCGGCGCCGAACAGCCGCACCCGCTCCACGAGGTCGGCGCGGAAGGCGTCGGAGGTGGTGACGCCGCGGTTGCTCTCGGGCTTGGCGAGATAATCGACCGCGCCGAGGGCGAGGCACCTGAGCGAGATGTCGGCGTTGCGCGTCGTCAGCGTCGACATCATCACGACCTGCACGGTCGGGCTGGCCGCGAGCATGCGCGGCAGCGCCTCGGTGCCGTCGAGCTCGGGCATGTCGATGTCGAGCAGCACCACGTCCGGATCGTGCCGCGTCATCATCTCCACGGCGATGCGGCCGTTCGAGGCGGTGCCGACGACGGTGAAGCCGGCCTCGCCGATCCAGCGCGCGACGAGCCCGCGCACCACAGCCGAGTCGTCGGCGATCAGCACCTTGATCGGCACGGACGCGGTCGCCCACGGCTTGGGCGCGAGGCTCGGGTTGGCGGCCAGCATGGGTTCGGCATCCCAATGACGATGGGGGAGTGGGGGTCGTTCGACGTCGCGGTCCAGCCGGCTCGACCGAGCCGACGCGGGCAGCCGGATCGGGCCTGCGTCAGGCCGCGGCCGGGACGACGCCGACCTGCTCGAGCTTGGCCGTCAGGATGTCGCGGTCGAACGGCTTCATGATGTACTCGTCCGCGCCCGCCCGGAGGGCCCGGGCGATGGCGCCGACGTCGTTCTCGGTCGTGCAGAACAGGATCTTCGGGCCGTTGCCGTCGGGCCGCTGGCGCAGGGCCTGGAGGAAGGCGTAGCCGTCCATGTTCGGCATGTTCCAGTCGAGCAGGATGACCTGGGGCATCGCCTCGGCGCAGCGCAGCAGGGCGTCGCTGCCGTCCTCGGCTTCCGAGACGTCGAAGCCGAGCGTCTCGATGATCCGCCGCGCCACCTTCCGGATCACGGCGGAATCGTCGACCACGAGGCAGGTGCGGGTTTCGGCTGAAGCGATGGTCACGGCGTCTTGCCCTCTCGGCTCTTTGCTGTCGGCGACGTCACGCTGCGGTCGCGCCGGCGCGTTCGGACGCGAAGACCAGCAGCGCGTTGACGTCGAGGATGACGAGCAGCCGGCCGTCGAGGCGATGGACGCCGAGGGCGAGGTCGCGCCAGCGGGCATCCAGGTTGATCGGCACCGGCTCGTGCGTCTCGACGCCGAGCTTCAGCACCTCGCCGACGCCGTCGACCACGAGGGCGAAGGTCTCGCCGCCCTGCTCCAGGCCGATCGCCATGCGCGCCGCACCTTCGGCTGCCGGAAGGCCGAGCCGGCGGCGCAGGCAGATCGCGGTGACGACGCGTCCGCGCAGGTTCAGCAGGCCGACGATCTCGGGCGGGCTCAACGGCACCGGCGTGACGCCGGCCGGGATGAACACGTCGTGCACCCGGTCGATGGCGAGCCCGAACATCGTGTCGCCGACGAAGACGGTCACGAAGTCCTGGGTCGTTCCCGCCTCCGTGGCGTTGCTGTTGGCAGCCTGCATGGTGGTGTCTCCCCGGCGTCGCGGCGCCGTCAAACCAGGATGGTCGGTTCGCGCCGGGATCGGCGCGGCACCGTCGGGACGGGCCGGTCTCAGGCGGCGTGGGCGCGGAGCGCCGCGTTTGGCGCGGCATCGAGCTCGGCGAGCGCCGCGACGAGGCCGCTGCGGTCGAACTTCGCCACGAGGTCGCTGATTGCGAGGGTGCGGGCCCGCTCGACCGCATCGGCCCCGATGGTGCCGGTGAGGCCGATCACGGGCAGGCCGGCGACCCGCGGGTCGCCCGCCCGCATCGCGCCGACGAAATCGAAGCCGCTGCGGCCCGGCATCTCCAGGTCGGTCACCACGACGCTGATCCGCGCATCCGCCTGGAGGATGGCGAGCGCCTCCTCGGCACCGGGCGCCGTGACGACGCGGTAGCCGGCGGCCTTCAGCACCGGGCTGAGCATGTCGCGGAAGAAAGCCGAATCGTCTACCAGCAGCAGCGTGGCGGTCTTCGCCGAGGCCGCCTTCGCGCCGCGCGCCCAGTCGTCGTAGGCCAGCGGCAGGAAGTGGGCGATGTTGATGATGTCGGTGGCGCGGCCGCGCAGCACCGCCGACCCGATCAGGTCCGAACGCTCGGCCGCGATCTCGATGTCGAGGCGCTCCTCGACGATGTCGACGATCTCGTCGACCACGAGGCCCATCGCTCGGTCGCCGTCGGAGAACACCACCAGCGCCTGCGTCCCCTCGGTGCGGATCGCGATGGCCTCGTCGGCCGGGACCAGCGGCATCAGCCGGCCGCGATACTGGATCAGCGGACGGCCGCCGAGCCATTCGACCTTGCCGGCGTCGATCTCCTCCAGACGCGTGACGAGCGACAGCGGAACCGCCTTGAAGCTGCCGGCGCCGCCCTTGAACACGAGGAGCGTGGTCTTCGGGTCGCCGAGCTCGGCCGCCTCGGCCTCGGCCTCGGCCTCGATCGGGCCGCCGCCCTGCGCGCCCTGGCTGACCTGCCGCGCGATGCCGTTCGGGTCGACGATCAGCACCACGGCGCCGTCGCCGAGGATGGTGTTGCCGGCGAACAGCGGGATGTGGCGCAGCTTCGAGGACATCGGCTTCACGACGATCTCCTCCGTGTGGAAGACTTCGTCGACGAGGATGCCGAAGCGCTGGCGCCCGACCTGGGCCACCACCACGAAGCCGGTCTCGGTCCCGGTGTCGTCCTGGCCGAGAAGGCCCTTGAGGGTCACGATCGGCAGCAGCCGCTCGCGCAGGCGCAGCACCGGCGCATCGTTGATGCGCTCGATCCGCTGCGGCGCGGTGGCGTCGACCCGCACCAGCTCGAGCACCGCGAGCTGCGGCACCGCGAAGCGGCTCTCGCCGGCCCGGACGATGAGGGCGGCGACGATCGCCAGCGTCAGCGGGATCTTGATGGTGAAGGTGGTGCCGACGCCCTTCTGCGTGGCGATGTCGATCACGCCGCCGATGGTCTCGATGTTGGTCTTCACCACGTCCATGCCGACGCCGCGGCCGGACACGGAGGTGACGGCGGCCGCGGTGGAGAACCCGGCGTCGAAGATGAACTTGGCGACCTGCGCGTCGGTCATGCGCTCGACGTCGGCCTGGGTCGCGATCCCGCGCTCCACGGCCTTCTTCCGGATCGCGACGAGATCGAGGCCCTTGCCGTCGTCGGCGATCTCGATCGTGATGGTCCCGCCCTCGTGGTAGGCCGAGAGGCGGATCGAGCCGCGGGCCGGCTTGCCGGCCGAGATCCGCTGCATGGTCGATTCGAGGCCGTGGTCGGCCGAGTTCCGGACCATGTGGGTCAGCGGGTCCTTGATGACCTCGAGGACCTGCCGGTCGAGCTCGGTCTCGGCGCCGAGCATCACCAGGTCGATCTGCTTGCCGAGCTCGCTCGACAGGTCGCGCACCACCCGCGGCAGCTTCTGCCAGGCGTTGCCGATCGGCTGCATGCGCGTCTTCATGACGCCTTCCTGCAGCTCGGCCGTGACGTGGGAGAGCCGCTGCAGCGGAACCTTGTAGCTCGAATCCTCGTGCTTGCGCGCGATCTCGAGGAGCTGGTTGCGGGTCAGCACCAGCTCGGACACCATCGTCATCAGGTGCTCGAGGGTGTCGACGTTCACCCGGATGGTCTGCATCTTGGCCAGGCCGCCCTCGGGGGCCTCGGCCGGCGCATCGCCCGACACCGGGGCCTTCGCGACCGGGGCCGGAGCTTCCTGCACGGGGGCCGCCGGCGCCTGTGCGATCGGAGCCGGGGCGACCGGTGCCTGAGCGATCGGCGCCGGCTCGGGCATCCAGGCGGAGGGGGCATCGTCGGGGCCGGGGGCCGCGAGGAACGCGGCTTCGAGGTCCTCGAGCGAGACCTCGCCGGGCTTGCTCTCGCGCACGACGATCTCGGGCAGCTTCGGCTCCGGAATCTTAAGCTCCGGGAGCTTGGCCTCGGCGATCTTGGGCTCGGGAGCTGCGGCGGCCTCGGGCGTGCCGAGCGACATGCGCTCCAGCGCCTCGATCAGGTCTGCGTCGCTGCCCGCGGGCTCGGTCCCGGTGGCTTCGAGGTCGGCGAGGATGAGCTTCAGGCGATCGAGCGTCGCGAGGATCAGGCTGACGGCCGGGCTGGTCACCGCGAGACCGTCGCGGAAGCGACCCATCAGGGTCTCGGCGGCATGCGCCAGCGCTTCCAGCCGCGGCAGGCCGAGGAAGCCGCAGGTTCCCTTGATGGTGTGCACGAGGCGGAAGATATTCCGGAGGATCGTCTCGTTGTTCGGATCCTGCTCGAACCGGACGAGTTCCGTGTCGACGGTGTCGAGATGCTCGCCGCTCTCAGTCAGAAACTCGCGCAGAAGGTCGTCCATCGGCGGTACTCGGATCACGTCTGCACGCACGTTCGTGCAGACGCATCCTGGCGCGCGAGCGGTTAGGGAAGCGTTTCCTCGGACCCGTTTTTTCGTGCGATGGCGTCGTGTCGGCCTGCGTTACAGCGACTTGCCATCGTGCCAGACGCAGTTCGAGGCGAGGATCGCAAGATTCACGTCCGATTTTTGCGGTTGCGGCAGGGTTTTACCGTCCATCGCGAGATCGATCTTGATCTCCACCTGGCCCTTCGACTCGTTGGACCGCCGGGAGAAGTAGCAGTACTGCTGGTAGGGCTGGTCGGCGCTGTCCTTGAAGTTCCAGCCGGTCACGATCTGCCCGTCGAGATAGGGCACCTGCTTGAACACGGTGAAGGTGGTGTTGACGATCGCCTTCGAAGCCGGCGCCGCGTCGGCCCCGAGCTGCGCCTTCGTCGGCGTCGGGGCGCCGGCGGCCTTCGGCAGCCCGCCTTCGAGCTTCAGCACGTTGTCGGTCAGCGTCACCTCGCCCTTGGTCTTGAGCGTGACGTCGGAGAGCGCCGCCTGCATCGCGGCGGCGATCTTCTCGGCGGCGGTGTCGAACTGGTTCATCGTGGCCCAGCCGTAGGCCGCCGCGCCGATGCCGATGCCGGCCAGCGCGGTGAAGATCCCCGCGCCGGCCGCCCGGAACAGGAAGGCGCGGGCGAAGACGATGCGGGATTCCGCCCGCAGCCGGCCGTTGACCTGCTGCGCGAGCGCGATGTTCTCCGGCGACCCCTGCGCGACGTAGCTCATGCGCCCGCTCCCGCGCTGGCGGCCGGAAGGTTCGGCTGGTTCGCGGCCGCGATCCCCGGGGCGATCCCCGTGGCCGGGCGGTTGATCGGGATCACCGCGCCCGTCGCCGCCTCACGGTTCTGCCGCGGCAGCACCGGCTCGAGGTTCTGCTTCAGCGCCTCGGTGATCGATTCCAGCATGTAGGGCGTCGCCTCCGGGTTCACGGCGGCGCCGAGGTCGTCCTCGTCCATGAAGGTCTTGCGCACCGAGACAGCGCAGAGCGCCAGGATCGTCGAGGCGAAGGCGGCGCAGAGGGCCGGCAGGAACACGAAGATGCGCAGGAAGGCGTGCACCTGCTGCTCGGACACGTCGATCGGGTCGACGCCGTAGACCATCGCCGTGAAGGAGTGCAGCTGCGAGCGGTTCACGGCGTTGCGGTAGGCCTGCTCGGCGTCTGCGACCTTGCGCTCGGCGGCGCCGCGGTCGAGCTGCGCACGGGCCTTGCGCGCCTCTTCCAGGTCTTTGGTCAGCACGCCGCGATCGGCCGAGGCCTTGGCGACGCTCGACGAGAGCGTGGCGGTGCGCGGGTCGGTGACGCATTTCAGGTTCTGGTAGCGCACGCCGCGGCTGTTGGTGCCGAACACCTTCTCGCAGCGCTGCGCCGGCAGCGCCGAGAGCTGCGCCGCGTTGTCGGCGGCGCGCTTCTCGATCTGGTCGAGCTCGGTCGTGTACTGCGCGACCCGGGCGTCGGCCGAGGCGATGCGGTTGTCGATGGTGCTCCGGTCGGCCTGCGCGTCCTTGAGCGCGGTCTTGGTCTTGGAGGCCTCCATCAGGCGGGGATGGAACATCATCTCGCCGAGCTGCGAGACCGACTTCGTCGTCACGCCGGCGGCGAAGATGATGCCGACGACCGCGAGCGCGCGAATGAAGTACGAGCGCTGCGTCCGCGCCAGGATGCCGAGCGGCACGCGGCACAGCTCGACCGCGGCGTAGACCAGCGGCGCCAGCAGCATGAAGTAGAAGGCGTGGTTGTCGCCGTCGCTGTAGACCGCCGCGAACAGCCAGGCGCCCCAGAGCGAGGCGCCGATGACCATGAACTCGACGAGATAGGCGATCGCGACGTAGCCCCACTTGATGCGATAGCCCTTCTCGACATGGCGCTCGTGCGTCCACCTGTCGGACTCGATGGCCCAGGCACGGCGCTCGCGCTGGACCTCCCGGCTCGGGGGCATCTTTCGCATGGGGCTCTCTAAGCTCGGATCGTATGCGACGCGCGGTTGAGCGTAACCGTTCGTTAATCGTTTTCGCTAAGCGGGCATTGTGCCGAATTTGGGCCGCATGGCGGCCATCCACCGGAACCGCATCCGGGGTGGCGCAAATGCCTCACTTCGAAGTCGCGAATTTGGGCGGGGCGGCCGTCCAATCGCGCCGCGGCGGCGTTTGGAGGTTGCTCGCGCGGCGCCCACCTCGCATGATCGCGGCGACCCAAAGCAGCGCCACCCGACCAAGAGGTTCGAACCGACCGCCGATGCCCGACGTCCATGCCGGCTCCTACAAGGAAGCGATCCTGTTCCTCGTCACCGCGGGCGTGGTGGTGCCGCTGTTCCATCGGCTGCGCATCAGCCCGGTGCTGGGCTTCATCGGGGCCGGCGCGCTCCTCGGGCCGTTCGGGCTCGGCCGTTTCGCCGACCAGTTCCACTGGGTCTCGCTGTTCACGATCGGCAACCGCACCGAGATCGCGCATCTCGCCGAGTTCGGCGTGATCTTCCTGATGTTCATGATCGGCGTCGAGCTGTCCTGGGAGCGGCTGCGCACGCTGCGGCGCCTGGTCTTCGGCCTCGGCTCGATCCAGGTGATCTGCTCGGCCCTGGTGATCGGGTCGATCCTGTTCGGGCTGAAGGTCCCGCTGGCGGGCGCGGTGATCGTCGGCATCGCGCTGGCGCTGTCCTCCACCGCCGTGGTTCTGCCGGTGCTGGCCGAGCAGCGGCGGCTCAACACGCCGGCCGGGCGCGCGAGCTTCGCGGTGCTGCTGTTCCAGGACCTTGCCGTGGCGCCGGTCCTGTTCGCGATCGCGGTGTCGGGCCGCAGCGACGGCGCCGACATGGGCGGCGCGCTGGCTCTGGCTCTGGCCCAGGCGGCGATCGCCCTGGTGCTGATCGTGGTCGCCGGCCGCCTCGCGCTTCGGCCGCTGTTCCACCTCGTGGCGCGCACGAAGTCGGCCGAGCTGTTCATGGCGGCCTGCCTGCTCGTCATCGTCGCGACCGCCCTGACGGCGGCCGCCTCGGGCCTGTCGATGACGCTGGGCGCCTTCGTCGCCGGGCTGCTGCTCGCCGAGACCGAGTACCGCCGGGCGATCGAGGCCACGATCGATCCGTTCAAGGGGCTCCTGCTCGGGGTGTTCTTCGTCTCCGTGGGGATGAACCTCGATCCCGCGCAGCTGCTGGCGGCGCCCGGCGCGATCCTCGGGCTCGCCTTCGCGCTGCTGTTCATCAAGGCGGCGGTCGTGGTGATGGCGGCGCCCGCGCTGAAGCTCTCCCGCGCCGTCGCCCTGGAGACCGCGATGCTGCTCGGGCCGGGCGGCGAGTTCGCCTTCGTGCTGATCGGCGGGGCAATGGCCGGCGGACTGGTGCCGGAGCCGGTCGGGGGCGCGGCGCTGATCGTCACCACCGTGACAATGATCATGATCCCGGGCCTCGCGGCGCTCGGCCGGCGGATCGGGAAGCGCGCCTCGAAGAACCAGGCCGGGCGGGTGCGGGCCGACCCGCCGCCGGACAAGCAGCAGGACCGGGTCATCGTCGCCGGCTACGGCCGGGTCGGTCGGCAGGTCGGCGAGATGCTGGCCCGCCACAAGATCCCCTACCTCGCCCTCGACGCGGACGCCGCCCGCGTCGCCGAGCAGCGCCGGCTCGGCAAGCCGGTCTATTTCGGCGATTCCTCGAACACCGAGCTGCTGCGCCGCTGCGACATCGCCACCGCGCGGGCGCTGGTGGTGACTCTCGACAACCCGCACGCGGTCGAGGCGGTGGTGATGGCCGCCCGCGCCGAGCGGGCGGACCTGACCATCGTCGCGCGCGCCCGCGACGCCAAGCACGCGACCGCGCTCTACGAGCTCGGCGTCGACGACGCGGTGCCGGAGACGATCGAGGCCTCGCTTCAGCTGTCGGAGGCGGTGTTGGTGGATGTCGGCGTGCCGATGGGCCTCGTCATCGCCTCGATCCACGAGCGCCGCGACGAGTACCGCGCGATGCTCAAGCGCAAGGAGACCGATACGCGCCCGGTCTTCCGGGCGCGACGCACCGTCGGCAAGGCGCACGAGGCGCCGCGCGAGGCGCCTCCCAAGGACGAGCCCGCTCCGGTGGTGCGGCGCGCCTGAGCCGGGCGCGGACGCCGCGCGCCTGCGGTCAGATCAGGTTCGGCATCGCCTCGCCGTGCCAGTCGCGCGCCTCCGGCTTGGCCGCCCGGACCGCGCGGGCCGGCTCGAGCCCCTCTGCGAAGCTGCAGCGGTAGACGATCTCGTCGGGCGGTCCGAGCCCCATCGAGAGCGGCACCGTCACCGTGTCGCCGTTGAAGCGCCAGCCGCGGGCGCCCTTGTCCCAGTACAGCCAGACCGTTCCCGGATGCCCCTTCAGCGCGAACACCGCCGCCTTTCGCGAGATCGCCTGGACCGTGCGCGGCAGGTACATGCCCTTGTCGCGGTAGGCCGCGCGGGCCGCCTCGGGCTGGCGATCCATGAAGGTGTTGCGAACGACCTGAATCATCGCGCCCGGCTTCCCGAGAAACCGCTTGAATTCGGACATGTTGCGTAGGATGACTGCCATCGCAGACCTCCTGATTCCGGGCATGTTGACTCTCGCCACGCCCGGCTGGACTCGATGCATCCGAGATGATCGATTCCGATGACTGTTTGCGTGACCGTGCGAGCCCGACTCGACGGGATATTAACAGGAATGAGGACTTGTACCCAGGAATCCTGGCCTGCCGGAGCCCATCGTCCCGCCGCACCGCCCTTCAGGTGATCGCGACCGGCGCTTGACCCGATGCCCGCCGCGGCGCGTTATCGAGCGATGCTGCTTCAGTTCTTCACAGCGCTGCGCGAGGCGCGCGTCCCCGTCTCCCTGCGCGAGTACCTGGTCCTGCTGGGCGCGCTCGAGCGCGACCTCGCCGAGAAGCGGGTCGAGGAGTTCTACTTTCTCGCCCGTACGGCCCTGGTGAAGGACGAGGGCCATCTCGACCGGTTCGACCGGGTGTTCGGGTCGGTCTTCAAGGGCCTGGAAACCGTCGGCGAGGCTGTGGCGCCCACCGCGATTCCGGAGGAATGGCTGCGCAAGCTAGCCGAAAAGTACCTCACCGATGCCGAGAAGGCGGAGATGAAGGCGCTCGGCTGGGACAAGCTGTTCGAGACCCTGAAGCAGCGGCTCGCCGAGCAGAAGGAGCGCCACCAGGGCGGCTCCAAGTGGATCGGCACCGGCGGCACCTCGCCCTTCGGCGCCTACGGCTACAACCCGGAGGGCATCCGCATCGGCCAGGACGGCAACCGCAACTTCCGCGCGGTGAAGGTCTGGGACAAGCGCGAGTTCAAGGATCTCGACGACACCGTCGAGCTCGGGACCCGCACGATGCGGCTGGCCCTGCGGCGGCTGCGCCGCTTCGCCCGCACCGGGGCGGCCGACGAGCTCGACCTCGACGGCACGATCCGCGAGAGCGCCCGCCAGGGCTACATCGACGTGCGCCTGCGGCCGGAGCGGCGCAACGCGGTGAAGGTGCTGCTGTTTCTCGACGTCGGGGGCTCGATGGATTGGCACGTCGAGCAGGTCGAGGAGCTGTTCTCGGCCGCGCGCTCGGAGTTCAAGCACTTCGCGCACTTCTACTTCCACAACTGCCCCTACGAGGCGGTGTGGACCGAGAACCGCCGCCGCCACGACGCGGCGACGCCGCTCGTCGACGTGATCCGCACCTATCCGTCGGACTACCGGGTGGTGTTCGTCGGCGACGCCTCGATGAGCCCCTACGAGATCGCGGCGCCCGGCGGATCGGTGGAGCACTGGAACGAGGAGCCCGGCGCGGCCTGGGTGCAACGGGTGCTCGCGCACTTCCCGAAGGCGGTGTGGCTCAACCCGGTGCCGGCGCCGCAATGGGGCTACACGCAATCGATCGCGATGATGCGGCGGCTGTTCTCCGACCGCATGTTCCCGCTGACGCTGGAAGGCCTCGACGGGGCGATGCGGGCGCTGCTGCGTTGAACCCGATCGCTCAGCCCTGGCGGGCCGGCGTCGTCACCGTGAGCCCGTCGAACTCGGGCTTGATGCGGATCTGGCACGAGAGCCGGGACGTCGCCTTCACGTCGGAAGCGAAATCGAGCATGTCCTGCTCCATGTCCTCGGCCGGCCCGACCGCCTCGGCCCAATCGTCGGCCACGTAGACGTGGCAGGTGGCGCAGGCGCAGGCGCCGCCGCACTCCGCGTCGATCCCCGGCACGTTGTTGCGCAACGCCGTCTCCATGACGGTGGCGCCGACGCTGCCCTCGACGGTCCTCGCCGTTCCGGCATGATCGACGTAGGTGATCTTGGGCATCCGTAACTCCGGGCTCGTGGATCGGGCGGGCAAATGTCCGGCGAGCGCCGGGCCTGCTTGGCGGGGCATGACGCGGATTGCAAGCACGCGAACGTTGTGACGCGTCGGCGGACACCTGAGGGATGGGTTTGTCGCTGCAAGCTACGCGGCAAGCCGCGGCGTGTTCCCCTCCCCTGCAACCCGAACCGCTTATGCCGCAGATGTCGACCGCTCAGGATCAGCCGGCGATCTCCGCGAGCACGGCCGCGACCGCCGGTCCGAGGGCGGCCACCGCGTCTGCGCCGTCGCCGCCCCCGCGCAGCGCCAACTCGGCGGCGGCGGCGAGATCGCGCACGCGCCCGGCGCCGACCGAGGCGGCGGAGCCCTTCAGGGTGTGGGCGAGATCGGCACGGTCCTGCCCCGGCAGCGCCGCATCGGGCAGGCGCGGCAGGATCCGCAGGCACTGCTCCGCGAACAGGCCGAGGAGCTCGGCGGCCAGATCCGCGTCTCCGAACGTCTGCACGTCGAGATGCGCACGGTCGATGGCGTCCACGGTCGGGCTTCCTCGGATCTGCATCCCGGCTGTCCACAGGGCGCGCCGCAAAGCGGTCGCCACCGGATCATCCTTGCTGCATCATGGGTTGGCGGCCTGTCCGCCAGGTCCGCTCCGCCTTGGTAACCATTCCGTTAAGGAATTCCGAAGCGGGGTCCCCGATCGGGTATCCGGGGGGACCGGCGGGGTCTAAATTGACTTGGTAAACGGGTAGTTGTGTCTCCGCCACCGGCTCTCGCCGGCGGTCGCGAGATCGCGTAACGAGGCGTTGCATGGCCACCGAAAAGAAGCTGAAGGACCCGGCCGAGGCGGCGCTCTCTGCGATCGAGCAGGCGCTGAACCTCGAGGTCCTGACGCCCGAGGCCGAGACCCGGACCGAGCCGCGCCTGCCCGATGTCGGCGACGGCGACCCGCTGCAGGAGCAGGGCGGGCGCCTGAGCCCGCCGCGCCTCGACCTCGATCCGCCGCTCGCCTCCGACGTGCCGCCGCCCGGCCGGGAGCGCGCGCATCGCGAAGGCGGCCTGCTTCCGCCCGACCGCTCGCTGGTGGCCAACGACGACCGGCGCAACATCGGAATCCTGCAGCAGACGCTGCGCGTGCGCCCGGCGCGGACTCCCTACATCCTGGCCGCGCTAGCGGCGTTCCTTTGGGTCAACGGGCTCGCGCTGCTGGCCTGGAACCAGTCCGGCGGCGACCTGAAGGGATTTCTGACCGGCCTCACCGCGCTGCAGGCCACGGTCGGCGCTGCCGCGCTGGTCGGGCCGGTGGTGCTGTTCCTGATCACCGGCATGCTGGCCGTGCGGGCCCAGGAGATGCGCCTCGTGGCGCGCGCCGTCGGAGAGGTCGCGATCCGCCTGGCCGAGCCCGAGAGCTTCTCCACCGACGCGGTGCTGACGATGTCGCAGACCGTCCGCCGCGAGGTCGCGGCGGTCGGCGACGGCGTCGAGCGGGCCCTGGCCCGGGCCGGCGAGCTGGAAACCCTGGTCCGCGGCGAGATCGCGACCCTGGAACGCGCCTATTCCGACAACGAGATCCGCATCCGCTCCCTCGTCGACGAGCTCGTGGCGCAGCGCGAGTCCATTGTCGCCAACGCCGAGCGAGTGCGTGGCGCGATCACCGGCTCGCATCAGAGCCTGACGCAGGAGCTGGAGGGCGCGGCCGAGCGCATCGTCACGGCGATGACCGGCGCCGGCGAGCGCGTCACCGGCGCGCTCGACGCGCGCGGCGACGCCATCACGACGTCGCTGGGCGAGGCCGGCGACCGCGTCGTCGGCGTGATGTCGGGACGCGGCGACGAGCTGATCGCGCGGCTCGCCGCCACCAGCGAAGGCGTGCGCGGCTCGATCGCCGAGGTCGGCGAGACGCTGACGCGGTCGTTCGAGACCCGCGCGGCCGACGTGACCCGGGTGTTCGAGAGCACCGGCGGCGCGCTGACCGAGCGGCTGGCCGAGAACGCCAGCCAGGTCGCACGCTCGCTCGCTGAGACCGGTGCCGGCGTGATCGACGCCCTCGACCGCCAGGGCGCGACGGTGCGCGAGAGCTTCGAGCGCTCGGCGGGAAGCCTGGAGACCACGTTCCTCAGCCGCGGCGATGCGCTCGCCGAGCGCTTCACCCAGACCGGCGGCGAGATCACCGCCCGCTTCGCCGAGACAGGCGACGCCCTGCGCGCGCACTTCGCGGCCACCGGCACCGCCCTGTCCGACGACATCGCCGGCCGCGGCGCCGCGCTCCGCACCGAGATCGAGACCGCCGGCGACGGCGTCGCCGCGTCGATCGAGGCGCGCGGCCGCGACGCCCAGGCCGGGCTGGCGCTCGCCGCCGCGGGGGTCATCGAGACCTTCGCGTCGCGCGCCGCCGCCGTCCGCGACGACCTCGTCGGCACCGCCGAGCGGGTCGCGGAAGCGGTCACCACCGGCGGCGGCGGCGTCGCCGACCGCATCGAGGCGATCGCCGGGCGCCTGCACGAAACCATCACCCTCCACGGCGGCGACCTGGAGACCCGCCTCGACGCGGCGGGCGAGCGCGCCGGCAGCCTCGTGGCCCAGCGCTCGCAGGAGGCCGCCTCCAGCCTGGAGGCCGCCTTCGCCAACCTCGGCGACACCTTCGCCCACGGCGCCTCGGGCGCCACCGGTTCGCTCCGCGAGACCATCGCGACCCTCTCGGCCGAGATCGCGGCGCGCACCGCCGAGGCCGTGGACAGCTTCCGCCGCTCGGCGGAGGAGACCACGGTCTCGATCGGCGCGACCGGTGCCGAGGCGGCGCAGGCGATGCGCCGCTCGGCCGCCGGCGCCACCGGCGAGCTCGAGGCCCGCACCGTCGAGGCCGTTCAGATCTTCGAGCGTCGCCTGGCCGACACCGCCGCCGACCTCGCGGCCCGCAGCGCCGAGGCCGCCGAGGCGATCGGCCTTGCGGCGACCGCCGCGCACGGCGCCACCGCGACCCAGACCGCCGAGATGGCCGCCCGCGTCGACGCCGCGATGGACGCGCTGCGCGCGACCTCCGGCGAGGTGACAGGTGCCGTCGAGACGCACATGACCGGCCTGCTCGGCCGGATCCGCGCCGCCTCGGAGGAGACCGGGGGCGAGCTCGGCAGCCGCGCCGAGGCGGCGATCGAGGCCCTGCGCACCGCGATGGGCTCGCTCAACGCCGAATTCGCGACGCGCTCGAACGAGACCACAGGCGCCATCGCCCGCGCCGCCGATCAGGTCGCCGAGGAGCTATCCGCCCGGATGCGCACGATCGAGGCGGCCTTCGGCGAGCACGGCCGCGGCGTCACCGACCTCCTCGCCAGCCATGCCGAGGAGACCCAGGCGCGGATCGCCGGGACCGGACGCGACATCGTCCTCGCGGTCGCAACGCAGGGCGCGCGCGTCGCCGACGCCCTCCACCAGAGCGGCGCCAGCTTCGGCGAGACCGCCGACGTGCGGGTCAAGGCGATCGACGAGACCATCGGAAGCCGGCTCGCCGCCCTGCAGGACATCATCGCCCGCGGCGACATCCTCGCCGACAAGATCTCCCGCGACACGAGCACGCTCGGCGAGACCATGGGCGGCAGCCTGGCCGAGATGGACCGGATCATCTCCGTGAAGGGCAAGGCGGTCGCCGAATCCATCGCCGAACGCACCCGCGACGCGCAGGACGCGGTCGAGACCCATCTCGGCGCGCTGGAAGAGCGCTCGGCGAAGCGCTCCAGCGAGATCGGCGAGACCTTTGCCAACCTCGTTACCCACATCGACGGGCATCTCGGCACCCGCGCGACGGCGCTGAACGAGGCCCTGGTCGGCCGCACCGGCGAGATGGCGCGGATCATGGCCGAGGGCAGCCGCGACCTCGTGCAGGCGCTGGACAGCCGGACCGAGGGCCTGGGCCAGGACATCGCGTCCCGCGCGGTCGCCATCAGCGACGCCCTCGCGCTCCGCAGCGAGGAGATCGCCCGCCGCCTCGACGAGGGGGCCGGACGGTTCGACACCGGCGTGCTCGGCCGCCTCGAGGCGATCGGCGCGGCGCTGGAAGAGCGCAGCCGCCTGGTCGACGAGCGCTTCGGTGCCCAGGCCTTCGAGGCGATCCGCCTGATCGAGAGCCGCACCCGCGCGGTCGACGAGGAACTCGGCAGCCGGACCCGCGACCTCGTGGAGACGATCGAGAGCCGCACCAGCGGCATCGACGCGGCGATGGCCGCGCGCGTCGCCGACCTCACCCGCGCGATCGAGGAGCGGACCGGCGGCATCGACGCCGCGCTCGCCGGCCGCGTCCAGGAACTCGTCGCCTTGATCGAGGAGCGGGCGACCAGCGCCGACGCGGCGCTCGCGACCCAGACCGAGACGGTACGGCGCGCCTTCGCCGAGCGCTCGGACCTGCTCGGCCAGCTCATCGACGAGCGCACCGCCGCGATGTCGAACGAGCTCGACGAGAAGGGCCGCATGGTGTTCGGCGCCATCGGCGGCCGCATCACCGAGCTGGCCCGCCTGTTCGACCGCGGCGGCACCTCGCTCGGCGAGGTCATCGACCAGCGCGGCGAGAGCGTGCTGGCCAAGCTGCAGCAGACCATCGCCGACGCGGAGCGCATGCTGGGCGACGGCGAGGGGCGCCTCGGGCGCACCCTCTCGTCCCGCACCTCGGACATCAGCGGCCTGCTCGACGAGGGCGTGCGCACGGTCCACGACCTGCTCGACGCCCGCACAAACCAGATCCGCCTCCTGCTCGACGAGCACGCCACGACCCTGTCGTCGAGCCTCGACGGCCGCATGGGCCCGCTCCACGACGCCCTCGACAGCCGCGGCCGCGAGCTGGTCGAGACCATCGCGACCACGCTCGGCCACGCCACGAGCACCCTCGACGACCGGACCCAGGCGATGGGAACCCTGTTCGACGAGCGCCTGCATGCGCTGGCGGACCTCGTCGACGGCCGCGGGACACAGTTCGCCAAGACCGTGGACGCCCGGGCGCAGATGCTGCGCGCCCTGTTCGAGCAGGCGCATGCCGCCCTCGATGCGGTGGTCGAAGGCCGCGGCGATCACCTGGCCACGAACGTGGACGCCCGCGTCGCGACGCTGCGCGCGGTGTTCGACGAGGCGCCGGCCGCGCTGGCGCAGCTCGTCGACGCCCGCGAGCGCCAGCTCACCGAGGCGCTGGACGAGCGCACGTCCGCCCTGCGCACCGCCTTCGCCGAAGCGCACGACGCCCTCGAAGGCCTGGTCGAGAGCCGCGGGCGGCAGCTGGCCGAGACCGTCGACACCCGGACGCAGACCCTGCGCTCCCTGTTCGACGAGAGCGGCCACGCGCTGGGCAGCGCCGTCGAGGATCGTGCCGAGCACTTCGCCCGGATGGTTGCGGCCCGCACCGACGGCCTGCGCGCCCTCTTCGACGAGGCGACCGGCACGATCGAGCACCTGCTCGAAAGCCGCACCTCGGCCCTGGGCGGCGACGTCGAGGCCCGCACCCGGGCGATCACCGAGGCCTTCGACGCCCGGATGGCCGACCTCGCCGACCTGCTGCAAGCGCGGACCGATGCCTTCGCCAAGACCGTCGAGGCGCAGGGCACGGCCCTCACCGTTAGCGTCGACGGCCGCAGCGAGGCCTTCACCCAGCGCATCGACAGCCGGATGAAGACCTTCGCCACCCTGGTGGCCTCGCGCGGCGACGCGCTCGCCACGGCCTTCGACGACCGCCACGACGCCTTCGCCGGCCTCGTCGAGGAGCGGATGGCGTCCCTGGTGGCAGCGCTCGACGAGCGCGCCCGCAGCCACGCGGCTTTGGCCGACGCCCACACGGCGGCGCTCGGCGCGACCCTCGACGAGCGCAACGCCGCGATGGCGGCGCTGCTCGACGAGCGGACCGAGGCCCTGTCCGCCGGCTTCGAACGCCGCGCCGACGCGCTCGGCACGCTGGTGGATTCCCGCGGCGAGGCCCTGGCACGCCGCCTCGCGCAGAGCGCCGAGACCATCGTCCGCGGCATCGAGGAGGGCGGCGGCGCCCTGGTCGAGCGCGTCGACGGGACCGGCCGCACGGTCGCGGACACCATGAAGGGCCATATCGACCGCCTGCGGGCGGTGATCGACGGACCGGTGCTGCAGCTCTCCGGCGCCCTGGCGGAGCGCGGCACCGCGATCGAGCGGGCGCTCGCCGAGACCGGCGAGCCCCTGATCGAGGCGCTGCGCGAGCGCACCGAGGCGCTGACCCTGCAATCGCGCGAATCGGCCGAAGCGCTGCGCGCCGCGGTCGAGAACGGTGCGGCCCGCTCCATCGCAGGCCTGTCCGAGGTCAACGACCGCCTGCGGCGCGACCTCGGCAGCGTGGTCGCCCGGATCGAGGCGGCGAACGCGGCCCTCATGGATCTCGTCGCCGGTGCCGACGCCAATCTCGGCGCGATCGAGGGCAGCCTCGCCAACCGCGTCCAGCAGATCCAGGAGGCGCTGCAGGAGGTCGCGGCGCAGACCGGGACGGCGAGCGAGGGCGTCTCGGCCCAGGTCGACGCCCTGCGCGGCGTCGCCGAAGGGGCCGTGCGTGAGGCCACGAGCCTGGCCGAGGCCCTCGACGGCCGCAGCCGCGCCCTGGCCGAGCAGTCCCGCACCCATGTGGACGAGCTCGGCCGCGCCGCCGGGTCGCTCGAGGGCGTCGAGGGCCGGCTCGCCGCCAGCCTGTCGGGCCGGGAGGAAGCGATGGAGACGGCTCTGGCTGGCCTGCAGGAGCGCTCGGCTTCGTTGGAGAGCCAGACCGCGGCCTTCGCCGAGTCGATCGAGCGTTCGCTGCGCGCCGCCGAGGAGCGCGCCCGCGCCGTCGGCGAAAGCCTCACGCAGTCGGCCGGCGCCGCCGGCGCCCGTGTCTCGGAGGCCTTCGACGGCCTCCGGACAGGAGCCGACGCGGAGGGCGAGAAGACCGCCGAGTCCGTCCGCGCCGCCATCGCCGCCGCCTCGGCCGAGATGCGCACCGTCTTCGCGGAGGCACAGACTCGCTTCGGCGAGTCGGTCGCCGGCATGCACGAGATGGCCGGGGCGATCCGGACCGAGCTCGACGCCACCCGCGCCGACCTCGCCCGCGGCGTGCTGGAGCTGCCGCAGGAGACCCAGGACGCCACCGGCGAGATGCGCCGCGTGGTCTCCGATCAGATCAAGGCGCTGAACGAGCTCTCGGCCCTCGTCGCCCGCTCGAACCGTGCGGTCGACGTGGTTCAGCCGCAGGCGGCCGAGCAGCGGCGGACGGCGGAGGCCGGCGGTCGTGCCGCTCCGGCTTCCCGCCCGGCTCCGGCGCAGCCGGCGCCCGCCGCGACCTCCGCCCCGGCAGCGGCTCGGACGCCTCCCGCGGCGGCTCCCGCCCGGCCGGCGGCCCCGGCCGCCCCGGCGCGGCCCGTGGCGACGGCACGGGCCGAGACCCCGGCCGCGCGTCCCGCGTCCCCGGTCCGCCCGACGGCAGGCCCGGCCTCCGGTGACAAGCGCGGCTGGCTGTCTGATCTGCTGACGCGGGCCTCGCTCGACGACGAGGACGAGGCCGGCGTCGCCGAGCCCCCCGTCCCTGCCCCGGGCACGTCGAAGGCCGCGGTGGAGACCGGTCGGATCGCCCTGGAGACGATCTCGGCCGATATCGCGCGGATGATCGACCACCGCACGGCGGTCGACCTGTGGGAGCGTTATCGTCGCGGCGAGCCGAACCTGTTCGACATCAAGATCTACACGCCGCAGGGCAAGCAGACCTTCCTGGAGATGCAGCGCCGCTACCGTGCCGACGCCGAGTTCCGCCGCACCGTCGACCGCTACGTCAGCGAGTTCGAGCGCCTGCTCGGCGACGTGGCCCGCAACGACCGCGACGCGGCTCGGGCCGACGCCTACCTGACTTCCGAGACCGGCAAGGTCTACACGATGCTCGCCCATGCGAGCGGGCGGTTCGAGGGCGCCTGACGCCTGCTAGTCGCGAGAAGGGCGGCTCCCTCGGGGCCGCCCTTCGTTTGTCCGATCACAGGAGCCCGAGACCGACCAGCTCGCGGCGCAGGGCCTCGGGCATGGCGGCGAGGTCGGCGGCGGCGCCGATGCCGAGGTCCCCCGGCGCATCGCGCTGGGTCAGGTAGCGCCAGCCCTGGAACGGTCGGCACGGCCGCGGCGTCACCGCAACGATCGCCGGATCGAGGACGAGGCGGCAGCGGCCGATGCCGTCGTCGCCGGTGACGAGGTCGATCGCGGTGATCGCCTGGCGGCAGCTCAGCGTGCCCTTGATCACCCAGTAGATCGAGCCTTGCCCGGCGATCTCGGCCCGCCGCTTCGGGACCATCCGTGTGGTGTGGACCGGCGCCGGATCGCCACCGAGCCGCAACGCCTCGTCGCGGAACCGGGATTGACGCGCCTCCAACTCGTCGATCGAGGCGGGGCCGACGCAGAGCTTGAGCAGGTGAAGGGCCACGATGTCGTCGGTCTCTCGCAGGCGCCGGGCGATGCGCGGAGGGTGTAACGCCGGATCATTGCGGCGAACGCGCGACCCTTCGTCCTGGCTACAGGTTCCGGCCGCGCGATCGTCGCTACGCGTCGGTCATCGCCTCGATCATGCCCTCGGGATCGCTCACGAACTGCCGCAGGATCCCGAAATGCTCGGTGTCCTGAAGGGCGACGGGCTCGAGGCCGTGCCGGCTCATCCGCAGCAGCCGTGCGCCGGGATGGGCCATGATGATCGGCGAATGCGTGACGATCAGCACCTGGGTCTGGTTGCCCGCCTCCATGCGCTTCAAGAGCCTGAGGAAGTCGAATTGCCGGTTCGGCGACAGGGCGGATTCGGGCTCGTCGAAGAGGAAGATCCCGGGCTTGGCGCAGCGTTCCTCGAAGAACCGGATGAAGCCCTCGCCGTGCGAGTAGGACAGGAAATCCGCGCTGGGGCTGCCGACCTCGTCGAGGTAGCGGGCGACGGAGAAGAAGCTCTCCGCCCGGAAGAACCAGCCGCGACCGACCTTCGGCAGCCAGCTCGCCCGGAGCACGCGCGCGAGGTCGCCGCCGCTGGTCTCGGCCGCCCGGGCGTTGTCGACGGCGCGGTAGCCCGCGCCGCCACCGCTCTCGTCGAACCCGGCGAGGACCGCGATGCCCTCCAGCAGGGTGGATTTCCCGACCCCGTTCTCGCCGGCGATGATGGTCACCGGACGATCGAACGCGAGCTCGAACCCGCCCTCCCGGAACAGCGGAAGGCAGTAGGGATAGGCGTCGCGATCGTAGACCGCGTCGTCGGGCAGCCAGACCCGCTTCAGGTACGGCGGCGGCAACGACTTGTTCCGATACCTCGGCAACGCCCGGCCTCCGTCGCTTCGCCCCTCTGGCCCATAGGGGCGGCGATCTCACGGGGGCGCAAGCGGCGCGAGGCGCGATCCCGAGGTTCGGGGAACGCGTCGCCCCGCCGTGGTTCGCCGGCGCAGGCGCGGTCCCGGATCGGAGGGTGGTCTCGCGCTCGCTCGGCGGAGCCCTAGCAGAACAGCGCCAGCTTCTCCTCGACGCTGAGCGCATCGATCTCGGCGAAGCTGAGCGCACGTTCCGCGGGCGGATGCGATTCGGCGCTGACGTCGGAGGGGCTCGCGTCGGCAGCCCGGAACTCGAGGGCGTCGTCCTCGGAGGCGATCTGCGCCTCGAAATCGTCGGCCCAATCCAGCTCGGCCTCGACGTCCGACGCCTCCGCGGCCGGCTCGGGCTCGGGCGCCGAGGGCAGGAACACGATGTCGTCGTGGAGCGGCACCGCACCGGGTTCGATCGCGCGGAGAGCCGCATGCGCGGCGGCGATCACCGCCGGCGCGTCCATGCCGAGATAGCGGTCGACGTCGCTCTGATCGAGGTCCTCGGGCCGCGATTCGCGGGCCGGGCGCGAGGTCGCGTAGCCCGGCGCCGGCGGGACCGGAGCGCCGGCATCGCCCCAGATCGCCATCATCACGATCAGGCGTTCCTCGAGATAGCGCAAAGTCTGCACGATCCGGCTCGTGCGCTGCGCCGTGAGGTCCTGGAACGAGCAGGCGGTGTAGATCTGCGTCGCGTAGCGGTCGAGGGCGTCGCAGGCCGCCTCGTCGATGCCGTGCTCGCGCAGCGACCACGCGCTTTCCTGAACCTGCTCGGCGGCGGTGAGGATGTCGGTGGTCGCCCGCTCCGTCGCCTGGACGATCGCGTCCAGCGCCTCCGAGGCGATGCCGAGCCGGGTCTGGTCGTGATCGGGATCGGTGATCGCCGCGATCTCGGCCTTGGTCCGGCTGATCGCGCTCGCCATCTCCATGATGTCGCCGCGGAAATGGCTGACCGCGTCCGGGCCGTGCCCGTCCGTGACCGCGGATTCGAGCCGCGCGATCGCGTCGAGCAGCACGGTCGTGTCGGCGCTGCGGTTGCGGCGGGCATACTCCGCAAGGAACCAGCGCCCGCGGGCGCTCCCGCTCATGGTCGCCTCGATGGCCTCGTACTCGGTCGGCTCGAAGGCCGTCAGCGAGTGGGAACCGGACATGATACGCGTCCTCGAAGGCGATAGCCTCGCGCGGTGGGACGAGACCCGGCTCCGGCGCAACTCTGGCAAGAGCGCAATTTGACAGGATCGGTTTAACGGCGGCTTACGGTGGCCGCTCCCGTCCCGATCCACCCTGCATCGATCCGAGACCTTGGCCGCGTCCCCGACTCTCGAGCCCAGCCGTTTCCGCCTGTCGCTCCTTTACGCGGTGGTCTTCGTCGAGATCGGCATCGCGATGCCGTTCATGCCGGTCTGGCTCGCCGCGCTCGGCCTCGACGCCTCGGTGATCGGGCTGCTGCTCGCCCTGCCGATCGCCACGCGCATCGTCGCCACCGCACCGCTGATGAGCCTGATCGATCGCGGCGTCGGCGCCCGGGCGCTGCTGCTGACGGGCAGCCTCGCCCTGGCGGCGACCTACGCCCTGATGCCGGCCGGCGCCGGGACCGGCTGGCCTGCGCTGGCGCTCCTCGTGCTGCTCAACGCGGTCGCCGGCGCGCCGCTGGTTCCGAGCATCGACTACCTCACCCTCGCCGCCGTCCGCCGGCAGCCGCGGCTCGACTACGCGCGGATCCGGATGTCGGGCTCGGTGGCGTTCCTCATCGCCAACCTCGCCGGCGGGGCGCTGCTCACGGCGATGGGCGAAACCCTCGCGGTGCCGCTGCTGCTCACCGGGCTGGCGCTGATCGCGAGCGTGGTGGCCTTCACCAGCCGCTCGGTCGCCGCGCCGGCGCCGGAGCACGCGGACGGGCTTCGTCCACGGCTGCCGCTGCGCCTCAAGCTCTGCGTCGCCGCCGCCGCCGCGATCCAGGCGAGCCACGCGGCGATCTACGCCTTCGGCAGCATCCACTGGACCGCGCACGGCTTCTCGACCGCGACGGTCGGCGCGCTCTGGGGCGTCGGGGTCGTCGCCGAGATCGTGCTGTTCGCCTGCGTCGCCCGCCTGCCGGCCGCGTGGCGCACGCCGTTCCGCTATCTCGCCCTCGGCGGCGGGGCGGCGCTGGTTCGCGCCGTGGGGATGTACGCCCTCGGCGACACCTTGCCCGCGCTCGTCGGCCTCCAGGCCCTGCACGGGCTGACCTTCGGCGCGACGCAGCTCGGGGCAATGGCCGCCGTCTCCGCCTTCGCCCCGGACGGCGCCCGCGGCCGGGCGCAGGGCACGCTCAGCGCCGCGAACGCGACGGCGGCGGCCGGCGCCACGCTGCTCAGCGGCTTCGCCTACCGGGCGGGCGGGCCTCTCGTCTTCCTGGCGATGGCGCCGCTCGCGGTCGCGGGCCTCGCCCTGACCGCGGCCGCCGCGAGCCGGGCCGCGGCCCGGGTCCCTGCCACCGGGCAGCCTCCGGTTGCGGTGCGACACGATACGGACCGTCAACCCTAATCTGAACATATCGCGCAGGCAGACCGGCGCCGATCGAGGGACACAGGCTTCGTGCAGGCCAACGACACCACGCCGACGCATCGACTCGACCGGCAGCCCGCCGGCGCGACCATCGCGCCGGGCGACGGACACGTCGCGCTCGACGGGCGCTGGACGGCCGACCAGGGCGGCGCGGTCGAGACTGCCGCCGCGCGGATCGCCGCCGAGGCCAGGAGCCGCCCCGTGATGGTCGACCTGAGCGCCGTCGCGCGCCTCGACACCCTCGGCGCCTGGGTGCTGGAGCGGACCCGCGGCGAGATCGAGGCGGCCGGCGGGCACCTGAGCTATGCCGGCGTGCGGCCTGAGCACCGCATCCTGCTCGGCGAGATGCACCTGCGCGATCCCGAACCGGCCGCTCCCGTCCGCCAGGGCCGGGTCTTCGCGATGCTCGACGGCCTCGGCCGCCGCGTGGTCCGCGGCGGGCACGACCTGATCACGGGGCTCGCCTTCCTCGGCGAGGTGATCGCCGCGTGCCTGCGCGTGGCGTCGCGTCCGTCGACCTTCCGCGGCCGGGCCTTCGTCAACCAGATCGAGCAGGTCGCCTTCCGCGGCGTGCCGATCATCTTCCTGATCTCGTTCCTCGTCGGCGGCATCGTCGCGCAGCAGGGCATCTTCCAGCTCCAGCGCTTCGGGGCGGCGGCCTTCGTCGTCAACCTGATCGGGCTCCTGATCCTGCGCGAGCTCGGCGTGCTGCTCACCTCGATCATGGTGGCCGGACGCTCCGGCTCGGCCTTCACCGCCGAGATCGGCTCGATGCGGATGCGCGAGGAGGTCGACGCCCTGCGCGTGATGGGGCTCGACCCGATCGAGATCCTGATCGTTCCGCGCATCCTCGCCCTCGTCGTCGGGCTGCCGATGCTGACGCTGATCGCGGCGCTCGCGGCGCTGACCGGCGGCGGCCTCACGGCGATGGCCTATGGCGGGCTCACGCTGGAGCAGTTCCTGGCGCGGCTGCAGGCGGCGGTCGGCGTCCACCACGTCCTCGTCGGGCTGATCAAGGCGCCGTTCATGGCGCTGATCATCGGCATCATCGCGACGATCGAGGGGTTCGCCGTGGAGGGCTCGGCGGAATCGCTTGGGCGCCACGTCACCGCCTCAGTCGTCAAATCCATCTTCATGGTGATCGTCCTCGACGGGTTGTTCGCGGTGTTCTTCGCGGCGATCGATTTCTGAGGATCCGGTGCGAAACCCAGACGCCATGCCCGAGACGACCGAACCCGAACCGATCATCCGCGTCCGCGACCTCGTCGTCGGCTTTCGCGACCGCACCATCCTGAAGGGCCTGAACCTCGACATCCGCCGCGGCGAGATCCTCGGCTTCGTCGGCCCGTCGGGCCAGGGCAAGTCGGTCCTGACCCGCACGATCCTCGGCCTCGTGGCCAAGCGCTCGGGCACCATCGAGGTGTTCGGCCAGGACATGGACGGCCTCACCATCGCCGAGCGCCGCGGCGTCGAGCAGCGCTGGGGCGTGCTGTTCCAGCAGGGCGCGCTGTTCTCGGCGCTCACCGTGAAGCAGAACATTCAGATGCCGATGCGCGAGCACCTGAACCTGTCCGAGCGCCTGCTCGACGAGTTCGCGCGCCTCAAGATCGAGATGGTCGGCCTCAAGCCGGATGCCGCCGACAAGCTGCCCTCGGAACTGTCGGGCGGCATGATCAAGCGCGCGGCGCTGGCCCGCTCGCTCGCGCTCGACCCCGAGATCCTGTTCCTCGACGAGCCGACCTCGGGCCTCGACCCGATCGGCGCCGGCGAGTTCGACGAGCTGGTCGCGACCCTCAAGCAGACCCTGGGCCTCACCGTCTTCATGGTGACGCACGACCTCGACAGCCTCTACACCGCATGCGACCGCATCGCGGCGCTCGGCGACGGACAGATCATCGCCGCCGGCACGATCGACGAGATGCTGGCGCACGACCACCCGTGGCTGCGTTCGTACTTCCACGGCAAGCGTGCCCGCGCGATCGTCCCTGCGGCGGTGCGGACGGGCGTCCCCGCCCATGCGTGACCGCTCGCACCGGGGGCGGATGCCGGCGCGCCGCGCGGGTGCGCCCGCGCACCGCACGAATGCCACAGCTTGGCGGAAGGCCTGAGATCATGGAGACCCGTGCGAACTTCGCCCTCATCGGCGCCTTCACCCTCGGGGTGATCCTCGTCGGCTTCGGCTTCGTGCTGTGGCTGTCGGGCGGCTCGTCGCGGCAGGTGAGCCAGGCGGTGCGCGTCGTGTTCTCGGGCAGCGTCGGCGGGCTGTCGCGCGGGTCGAGCGTGACCTTCAACGGCATCAAGGTCGGCGAGGTGACGGACGTCCACCTGCTGCCGCAGGATCCGCGCCGGGTCATCGCCGAGATCAAGGTGGCCCCCTCGACGCCCCTGCGCGCCGACACCCGCGCGCGCCTCGATTCGGCGATGCTGACCGGCGTCTCGGTGATCGCGCTGAACGGCGGCAACGCCGACGCGCCGGCGCTGGCGCCGGGCACGAACGGCGAGATGCCGACGATCTTCGCCGACTCGTCCGACATCCAGGACATGATGGCCGCCGCCAAGCAGATCGCGCAGCGGGCCGACGACGTGCTCCAGCGCCTGGACAAGCTGGTCGCCGGCAACGAGGGCGCGATCACCCGCACGCTCGCCAACGTCGAGAGCTTCTCGAAGACGCTGGCCGAGGCCGGGCCCGCCGTCTCGAGCCTGGTGAAGGCGGTGGACGGCAGCAAGCTCAACCGCGTGATCGACAACGCCGACCGGTTCTCGAGCGCGCTCGCGACGTCGAGCCCGGACATCGAGGCCGGCCTGCACGACGCCCGGTCGCTGGCGGGCAAGCTCAACGCCTCGGCCGACCGGATCGACGCCGTGCTGAAGGGCGCCGAGGGCTTCCTCGGATCCGCCTCGGGCGAGGCCGGCGCCAGCACCTTCACGCAGGTGCGCGAGGCCGCGATCTCGGTGCGCGACGCCGGCAAGGCGTTCCGGACCCTGTCCGAGAACCTCGACAAGCGCACCGCCAACATCGCCACGAGCTTCGGGCGGCTCAGCGGCACCGGCCGACGCGAGGTCGAGGCCCTGTCGACCGACGGGCAACGCACGCTCAACACCCTGAACCGCACGGTCCGGACGCTGGAGCGGGACCCCTCGCAGGTGATCTTCGGCGGCAAGCCGTCGTTGCCGGAATACAACGGTGGCCGCTGAAGTCGCGCCGTTCCGGGTCGATGTGCCTCGCCGCACGGCACATTTCATGCGGCCGAATAGTTTGAACGGCACAGCTTCATCCGTTCCCGGCCACCCGGCCGGGAACGTTCAGGTATCGCGTATGCTCCGTCCCGTTACCGGTCTGGCCCTGGTCGCCTCGCTCGTCGCCCCGATCCTCGGCGGCTGCGGCGGGGGCGCCGCGCCGCTGACCTTCGACCTCATGGCGCTGCCGGCCGCCGGCCGCCCGGCCGCGAGCGCGCGCGCGATCGTGGTCGCGGAGCCGGTGGGCATCCAGCCGTTCGAGGCCGATCGGATCATCGTGCGCGAGGCCGGCGGCTCGCTTTCGTTCCTCGGCGGCGGCCAATGGGCCGATCGCCTGCCGCGCCTGATCCAGACCCGGATCATCCAGAGCCTGGAGAATGCCGGCCGCCTGCGCTCGGTCTCGCGCCCCGGCGACAAGGTCGTGGCCGACTACCAGCTCATCTCCGAGATCCGCGCCTTCGACATCGCGGCCGGCACCGGCGAGGCGGTGGTGGACATCTCGGCCAAGCTGGTCGCCGACGGCACCGGAAAGGTGGTCGCGGCCCGGATCTTCACGGCGCGCGTGCCCGTCACCGCGGTCGATGCCGGCAACGGCGCGCGGGCGCTCGACCAGGCGCTCGGCACCGTGCTCGCGGACCTGGTGCGCTGGGTGAACGGCGGGCGCTGAGCGCCCGGGCCGCTCACTCCATCACCGCCGCCTTCATGATCACCACCATCGTCGCGCGGCCCGGCACGTCGCCGGTGCAGCGGACGACGTGCTGGCGGTCGCAGCGGTAGCGAAGGGTCTCGCCGGCGCGCGCGCGCTGAACGACGCCGCCGATGTCGACCTCGAAGCAGCCCTCCGAGACCGAGAGCGATTCGACCGAGCCGCGCTGGTGCGGATCGGAATCGAGCACCCCGCCCGGGTCGGCCGAGACCTCGTACCATTGCAGCCACTCGATGGTCTTGACCCAGCCGATGATCGCCAGCCGCACCTTGCCGTCCTCGGAGACGAGGATCGGCGTGTCGGCGCGCGAGGACTTCTCGATGAAGGGCTCCTCGTCGTTGGCCGCCAGCACCCGCTCGATCGAGACGTCGAGCGCCTGCGACAGGCGCCAGATCGTCGCCAGCGTCGGGTTGGTCTCGTTGCGCTCGATCTGGCTAATGATCGACTTGGCGACGCCGGATTGCTCGGCGAGCTCCGACAGCGAAAGGTTGTAGGCCTTGCGCAGGCGCTGGATCGTCTTGCCGAGCTGTCCCGACAGCACGGCCGCTCCGCTCAGCATGTCCCGGCCCCGACCCGGCCGTTCCGCCTGTTCCTGCATCGCCGAAGCCATCCGCATTCCGCCATCGCGTTCCGTTTATCGGAACGAACGTGCGCTACTACAAACGCAATCCCCCCGCGGATGCAAGGCGACCGGCGCGGATGCCGCAGCGTGCCGGTTCGGCGTTCAGGCCCAGATCGCGAAGAAGTGGTGGACCGGCCCATGCCCCTCGCCGATCGCGAGGTCGTCGGCGGCGGCGATCGCGGCGGCGACGTAGGCCTTGGCGGCGCGGACCGCCGCCTCGAGGCCGAGGCCCTTCGCGAGGCCGGCGGCGACGGCGGCCGACAGGGTGCAGCCGGTGCCGTGGGTGTTGCGCGTCGGGTGGCGTGCGCCCGAGAAGCGCCGCACCAGCCCCTCCGAGGTCAGCAGATGGTCGACGCTCTCGTCGCCCGCGGCATGGCCGCCCTTGATCAGCACGCCGTGGGCGCCCGCCGCGACGAGGCGCCTGGCCTGCGCGGCCGCGCCGTTCTCGTCGGCTGCCGGTGCCTCGTCGAGAAGGCTCGCCGCCTCGGGCAGGTTCGGGGTGATCAGGTCGGCGAGCGGCATCAGGCGGCTGCGCAGCAGCATCACCGCGTCGTCCGAGATCAACCGGTCGCCGCTGGTGGCGACCATCACCGGATCGAGCACCACCGGGATGCGCCGCGGGATCGCGTGGCGCTCGAGCGCCGCGGCCACGGCCTCGATCACCGCCGGCTGCGACAGCATCCCGATCTTCACCGCCGTCACGGTGAGGTCGGAGAAGACGCTGTCGATCTGCGCGGCGACGAAGTCGGCGGGCACGTCGTGGATGCCCTGGACGCCGCGCGTGTTCTGCGCGGTCAGCGCCGTGATCGCGCTGGCGCCGTAGACGCCGAGCGCCGAGAAGGTCTTGAGATCGGCCTGGATCCCGGCGCCGCCGCCCGAATCCGATCCTGCGATGGTCAGCGCGATCGGCGTCATCGGGCGGCTCCCCGTTCGGCCAGCGCCGCGTCGACCCGCGCCCGCAGGTCGCGCGCCCGGCCCTCGACCGCCTCCGCCCCGAACAGGGCCGAGATCACCGCGATCCCGTCGGCGCCGGCGGCGATCACCGCGGCGGCGTTGCTCGCGTCGATGCCGGCGATCGCGCCGACCGGCACCGCGGTGCCGCGGGCGAGCCTGGCGCGGAACGCGATCCGCGCGAACCCGTCGAGGCCGACCGGTGGATCCGGGTTGTCCTTGCTGGTCGTGGCGAAGACGCCGCCGATGCAGGCGTAATCCACCGGCAGCCGATAGAGCTCGTCGGCCTGCGCGCCGGTCTTCAGCGTCAACCCGACGATCGCCCGGTCGCCGAGCAGCCGGCGGGCATCGGCCGGGTGCAGATCCGACTGGCCGAGATGCACGCCCTCGCAACCCGCGGCCAGCGCGAGGTCGACCCGGTCGTTGACCAGCAGCGGCGCGCGGCCGGCGAGGGCCGCATGGATCGCGCGGATGCGGGCGAGCGCGGCGCGGGCGTCGGCGATGTCCTTCTCGCGATACTGGAACAGGGTGCAGCCCCCGGCGACCGCCGCCGCCGCCATGTCGGCGAGGCGAGGCCCGTCGTCGCCGCAGACGCCGACGTCGAGGAGACCGTAGAGGCGCAGGTCGACCGTCGGACCGGACGCGCGGCCGGTCGTCGCGTTTCCGAGGCTGCCGCCCGCCTGCATCGCCCGCCTCCTCACGACCGGCTGTCGTCCCGGCGCGTTCGGCCCTGTCTGGCCACCGCAGAGCCGCTTAGCAAGCGCTTTCGGCCTCGGAGGCAAGAGGGCGCCATCCCCGCCGGAATGTCGGCGCCGCGTTGACGGATTGCGGCCGTTTGCGGCTTAAGCAACGACAGGTCGATGCGCGGCCGCTCCATCGACGACCGCTCGGCCTCGGGCGGCGGGTCATGCGATGGACAGGGCGACGGGAAAGACGATGTCGGCGGACTTGCGCGCGGCCGGGACGGTGCCCAGCCCCTCCTCCGTGGGGCTCGCCGCGGCGATCATCGCCGCCACCGAGGGCGAGCCGCGGGCGCTGACCGTCCAGGTGGCCGACCAGGCCGCGGGACGCGGCGACGGGCTGCCGGCCGGGCCGCTCGTGTCGGAGCATGCCACCCTGGAGCGCGGCCTGCGCGCCTGGGTCGAGCGCCAGACCCACCAGCGCCTGGGCTACGTCGAGCAGCTCTACACCTTCGGCGACCGCGACCGGCAGGCCGACGCCAGGGCAGGCGTCCACACCCTGTCGGTGGCCTACCTCGCCCTCGTGCGCGAGGAGCGCCCGGCGGGCCTGGCCGAGGCGGCCTGGCGCAACTGGTACCGCTACCTGCCCTACGAGGATTTCCGGAAGGGCCGGCCGCCCGAGCTCGACGCGATCGAGGCCGAGCTGCTGGCCTGGGCCGGCGCGCCGACCGATGCCAAGCTCCGGCGCTCGCGCGCGGACCGCCTCGGCCTCACCTTCGGCCTCAACGGCGCGACCTGGAACGAGGAGCGCGTGCTGGAACGCTACGAGCTGCTGTTCGAGGCGGGGCTGATTCCGGAAGCCGCCGGCAATGCCGGGCCCGCGCGCCCCGGCGATCCGACGGGAGTGCCGATGGCGTTCGACCATCGCCGGGTGCTCGCCACCGCGATCGGACGCCTGCGCGGCAAGATCAAGTATCGCCCGGTGGTGTTCGAGCTGATGCCGCCGCACTTCACGCTGCTCCAGCTTCAGCGCACCGTCGAGGCCCTGTCGGGAACGCAGCTCCACAAGCAGAACTTCCGCCGGCTGGTGGCGCAGCAGGGGTTGGTGGAGGAGACCGAGGGCGTCACCAGCGGCACCGCCGGGCGGCCGGCGCGCCTGGTCCGCTTCCGCCGTGAGGTCCTGCTCGAGCGCCCCGCCCCCGGCCTGCGCCTGACGCCGTCGCGCCGGTCGCAGTGATGCGAGCCGGCAAAGTCATCCTCGAGACGCCGTGTTCCGGGCCGAGGTATTTAGCCAACACAGAATAGTCCTTGTTGCTTTTCAGCAACCCCGCGTACTTCTCAATATTATGACTGGATTATGACGAAGACTCCGACGTAGACTTCGCTAGTCCTGCTCTCCGAACGCCGAAAATCGGCACGAGGGGACGAATCATGGACTTCAAGCAGGGTGTCTCGATCGCCGCGGTGGTCGTCGCGGCCTATGGGCCGGCAGCCGTCCAGGCGCAGACCGCGAACACGACGCCGGCCAACGTCAACGTGCTGAACCTGCTCGCGCCGTTCCTCTCGCTGAACGGAACGGCGGTCGGGCAGCAGACGCTGCAGCTCAACCTCTCGCAGGCCATCGCCCAGAACCAGGGCGCCTTGGTCGCCGACCAGCAGCGGGCGATCAGCGACAAGGCGCTGCCCGGAAGCGCCGCCTTCGCGACGACGATCACCCTCCTCGACGGGACGCGGGTCAATCTCGGGCCGGGCGACAACCTCGCGGGCGGCCTGCCGCTGCAGGCGGCGCAGAGCCCGGGCGGCCTCAACCCCTACCAACCCGTGGGCGGGCTCGGGCCGCAGCTCGGCGCGATCTACCAGACCGGCATCCGGGCGAGCACCGCGACGAGCGGGCCGCTCACCAACACCTTCAACCTCCTGAATCAGGCCTACACGGTGCTCAGCGCCAACCTCGGCGTGGCGAAGAGCTACTTCGCGAACGGGGCAGCGAACAACCCGAGCACCGCGCCCTCCGGCAACGCGCCGCCGATCCCGGCGGTGGCGCCGGCCGGCTACACCCTGCCCACCGGTCCCTACACGATCCCCGCCGGCTCGCCCGCCGGGGCGGCCGGGACGACCGGCACGCTGCCCAACCGCTTCGACAGCGTCCTCGACCTCGCCTACGGCGTCCGCAACACGCAAGCGGGCCAGGACGTCTACGGCTCCTCGCGGCCGATCCAGGTCGCCGCGAGCCGCTACAACGTGTTCGACCCGACGGCGCTGAGCGGCATCGCCACCAACCCGTCCTTCCCGAGCGGGCACACCCAGTACGCCTATACCGACGGCTACCTGCTCGCGATGCTGGTGCCGCAGCAGTACCAGAACATGCTGCTGCGCGCCTCGGACTACGCCAACGACCGCATCGTGCTCGGCGTGCATTATCCGCTCGACATCATCGCCTCGCGCGCCTTCTCGGCCTACGACCTCGCCCAGACCTTCACCAACCCGGCCTACAACAACAACGCCGCGACGACAGGCACGGCGATCAACATGCCGGGCCTGTTCACCCGGGCCGCGGCGGAGCTGCAGGCCTACGAGGCGGCGCAGTGCGGGAACACGGTCGCTGCGTGCGCGGCGAGTGCCGCCAACACCGCGAGCAACCCGTACGTGCCCTCCGCCGCCAACCAGGCGCTGTACCAGTCCCGCCTGACCTACGGCCTGCCGACCCTGACCTTCGCCCAGGCGCCGCGCGAGACGGCGCCCGTCAACGGCCCCGACGCCTCGATCCTGCTGGCGCCGCTCTACGGCGGCAGCACGACCGCCGCCAGGACGATCGCGCCGAACGGCGGCCTCTACGGCAACCTGCAGACCGGCACGATCAACCAGATCCTCGTCAACACCGAGACCAACGCGCTCGCCGCCTTCTACGGCACGGCGCTGAGCTACTGGAGCCGTCTCGACCTGTACTCGGCCGCCGGCTACTTCGGGAACGTCACCGGCACCCTGCGGATGGATGCCGCCGACGCGCTGGCGACGAACGTCACGGTCGGCAACGGCGGCGCGCTCTACGCCAACGGCACGATCGCCGGCCTCGCCACGGTCAACGACGGTGGCCTGCTCGGCGGCACCGGCACGGTCGGCGGCATCAGCGCGCTTCCGGGCGGCACGGTGGCGCCGGGCAACTCCATCGGCACGCTCACCGTCGCGGGCAACGCCGCGTTCGCGGCCGGCTCGGTGTTTCAGGTCGAGGCCAACGCCGCCGGCCAGTCCGACCGGCTCGCGGTCGCCGGCACGGCGACGCTCGCCGGCGGCACCGTGCAGGTGCTCGCGGCGCCCGGCACCTACGATCCGCGCACGCAGTACGCGATCCTCACCGCCAGCGGCGGCGTGGCCGGGCAGTTCGCGGGCGTGACCGCGAACTTCGCCTTCCTCTCCCCGACGCTGCGCTACCAGGCCAACGAGGTCGACCTCACGCTGACCCGCAACGACATCGCGTTCGCGACGATCGCGCAGACCCGCAACCAGGGCGCGGTCGCCAACGCGATCCAGGCCGGGGGCCCCGGCACCGGCGCCTACGACCGCACCATCGGGCTGACGACGCCCGAGGCGGTCGGAGCCTTCCGTGCGCTGACCGGGGACATCCATGCCAGCGCGATCTCGGCCGAGTTCGAGACCGCGTTCTTCGTCCGCGAGGCGATCCTGGATCGGATGCGCTGGGGCGCCACCCCCGGCTTCGCGGAGGGCGCCGATTACGGACGCCTGCCGGCCGCCTACACCGCCGACCTACCCGGTCGCCGCGCCGCGCCGGTGCCGGTGGCCGTCCGCACCCTCGACCCGCGGGTGTTCGGGTTCTGGGGACAGGGCTTCGGCAGCTTCGGGCAGGCCCGCAGCGACGGCAACGCGGCGAGCCTGTCGCGCCAGACCTCGGGCTTCGTGCTCGGCGCCGATGTCCGCGTCGCGGGCGGCTTCCGCCTCGGCGTGGCCGGCGGCTACACCGCGACCAGCCTCGACACGGCCGGGCGCCTGCAATCGGGCTCGATCGAGAGCGGCTTCGGCGGCCTCTACGGCGGCTACGAGCGCGGGCCGGTCTCGCTGCGGCTGGGCGCGGTCTACGCCGACAACGCGGCGCGCCTGACCCGGACGGTGGCGTTCGCCGGCTTCGCCGACACGCCGAGCGCCCGCACCGGCGGCTCGACGATCCAGGGCTTCGGCGAGATCGGCTACAAGCTCTTCCTGGGCGGTGCCGCGCCGCCCGTCGGCCAGGACGCCGCCCCGGTCCCGGTGGCGCTCTCCTACATCGAGCCCTTCGTCGGGGGCGCCGTCGTCGCGATCGGCCGCGACCGCTTCACCGAGACCGGCGGGATCGCCGCGCTGACGGGGTTCGCCCGCGACTACGACCTCGGGGCGGCCACCGCCGGCATGCGGGCGCAGACGAGCTTCGATCTCGGCCTCGGCGCGCCGGTCTCGGCCCACGGCCTGCTCGGCTACCGCCGGGCCTTCGGCGACGTGGTGCCGACGGCGCTCCTGGCCTTCGGCGCCACCGGCCCGGCCTTCCTCACCGCGGGCATCCCGATCGACCGCGACGCCCTCGTGGCGGAAGCCGGCCTCGACCTGCGGGTCTCGGCCGCCGCCACCCTCGGCATCGCCTACACCGGCCAGGTCGGGTCCCGCGCCGAGGACCACGCCGTCAAGGGAAACTTCACCTACCGGTTCTGAGCTGTTTCGGACCCATCACGATCGGGCCAAATTCCCACCGCCGCAACCCTCGGGTCGCGGCGGTTTTGCGTCTCACGCGATGTCCCTGCGCGCCGACCCAACCCCTCATCTCGATCCTGAACGCTTCCGAGAACCGGTAGCCTCGAAGGAGCCCGCCGGCTGGCCTCGCAATCGCAAGAGGGCTCCTTCGAGGCTGCCGAGGCAACACCTCAGGATGAGGGCGTTGGTTGGGATAGGGGGACGCCTACCCATTTGACTTCCGGTGCGCGCTATCCGCGGAACGCCGGCAGGCACCTCAGTGGAATCTGCGTCGGGCCATCCTGAAACACCCGCCCCATCAGCCGAATCGCGGCAGCGGCGCGATCCGGGGCACGTCGGTGCCGCCCTTGCGCTCGAGCAGGCCGGGCGGCGGAACCGGCGCCACGATCGTGCAGACGACGCCTGCGGGATCGAAGGCGAGATTGACCTCGCCGGCAAGCTCGCGGGCGAGGCTGCGCTCGATTAGCCGCGAGCCGAAACCGGTGCGCGTCGGCTTCGCCACCGGCGGGCCGCCGCTCTCGACCCATCGCAGGGTGAGGCTGACCTCGTCGTCGCGCCGGAGCGTCCAGGCGATGTCGATGCGGCCGCCTTCGCGCGAGAGCGCACCGTACTTGACCGCGTTGGTGCCGAGCTCGTGCAGCGCCATCGCGATCGACAGCGCGATCCGCGGCGGCAGCCGCAACGGCGGCCCGGAGACACGGAAGCGCGAGACCTCCGGGGAATCGAGCGGGCGGATCGCGTCAGCGACGACCGTGGCGATCTCGGCCCCCTCCCAGCTCTCGCGGGTGAGCACGTCGTGGACGCGGGCGAGCGCCAGGAGCCGCGCCTCGAAGGCGCCGCGGGCCGCATCGGCCTCGGCCCCGTCGAGGCTGCGCAGGGACTGGTTGGCGATCGACTGGACGGTGGCCAGCGTGTTCTTCACCCGGTGGTTCAGCTCGTGGATCAGGAGCAGCAGGTGCTCCTCGGCGGACTTCGCATCGGTGATGTCGACGTTGCAGCCGGTGTAGCCGAGGAAGGTGCCGCCGTCGTCGAGGCGCGGCACGCCCTCGCAGCGGAGCCAGCGAACCGCCCCGTCGCGGTCGATCACCCGGACCTCGGTGCGGAAGGGCTTCCGCGCGTCGAAGGCGTCGGTGAAGGTGGCCGAGAAGCCGGCGAGGTCGTCGGGATGGACGATCTTGTGCCAGCCCTCGTTGGCCAGCGCCGTCGCCGGCATTCCGAAGATGTGCTCGAAATGCATGTTGACGAAGCTGACCGTCGCGGCCTCGTCCGTCATCCAGATCAGCGCCGGCGCGGAATCGGCCATGTGGCGGAAGCGCGCCTCGCTCTCCCGCAGCGCCGAGAGCCCGCGGCGGGTGTCGGCCAGCGCGCGGTCGCGCTCGCCCTCGCGGGTCTTCAACCGGAGCGAGGCGTCGGTGAGCACGTCGCCGAGGCGGCGGATCTCGTGCACCGGCGAGGCGATGCGCGGGATCGCCTCGCCGCGCGACAGGGCCGGGCCGGAGGCCGCGAGCTGGCGCAGCGGACGCGACACCCGCGACCACAGCACGACGGCGAGCGCCGACGACGTCGCCAGGACGAGAAGGCCGAACCCGCCGAAGGCCCAGACCCAGCGGCGCAGCCGCGCGTCGACGAGGGTCTGCGGGATGCTGGTGCCGACCGTCCACCCGGTGAGGCGCGAGCGCGCCTCCACCACGACGACCAGGCGGTGCTGCCGGTCCTTGCCCTGCCAGACGCCGGGCGTCTCCGTCTGGATCTGCCGCAGGCTGGCGAGGCGCGGGCGTCCGACGATCGCGCCCGGGTCGGGCAGGCGGGCGAGAACCAGCGCCTGCCGGTCGGCGATGCCGGTGGTCCAGCCCTCGACGACCTCGCGGGCGAGGATCGCCTGCAGGCGGCTCACGGGCGCGCTGAAACTGAGGATGTAGGCGACGTTCGGGCCGACCATCACCGGCACGGCGACACCGTAGGTGGCATCGCTCGGCATCGGCCCGGGAAGGTAGCCGGTCACCATCGCCCGCTGCGTGCCCGAGGCGATCTCCTTGTCGAACGGCAGCACGGTGATCGGCAGCATGCCGCCGCGCTTGATCCCGGTGTTGACGATCTGCTGCCCGTCGGGACGGCGCAGCATGATGTCGAGGTCGATCGCCTCGCGGACGAGACGGGCCTGCGCGTCGAAGGCCTCGAACTCGCCGTCCTTTAGGCGCGGCGAGGTGGCGAGGGTCTGCAGCACCGAGACCAGGCCGGCGGTGTCGCGATCGATCGACAGGGCGATGCCGCGCACGTTCTCGCGGGCATCCTGCTCGAAGCGCGCACGCTCGACGGAGGCGTAGCGGGCGAGCAGGATCGCGGTGAAGATCAGGCCCGGCCCGATCAGCGCGATCACCAGCGCGACGAGGTAGACCTGCGTCGAGGCGCCGTTCCGCTCGAGCCGCTCGATGCGACGGCGGAGCCAGCTCGGACGCGGGCCGCGGCGGCCGCGGGCGGCGGGCAGCTCGCTCGGGCTCACCGCAGCATCCGGATCGCGGGCGGGCGCGGCGTCATCGGGGGCGTAGTCCTGCAGCATCGCGCCATCACGGGTCGGACTTCGGCCGATCGGAGCTCGGCCGGTCGATATGGCCGAGATCGCGCGCCGGATCGAGCCGGTCGCGCACGCGCTGCTTCAGGGCCTTCACGTCGGGGAAGCCGCCGTCGCGGGTCCGCTCCCAGACCGTGTCGGGGCCGACGGTGATCGAGAAGGCGCCGCCGCTCGCCGGGATCAGCGCGACCTCGCCGAGGTCGTCGCGGAAGGTCGAGAGCAGTTCCTGCGCCATCCAGGCGGCCCGCAGGAGCCAGTTGCACTGGGTACAATAGGTGATGGCAACGCGCGGCTTGTCCGCCGCAGCTTGAGGCGTGTCATCCATGGGGCGCACAGCGCACCGCGGCGATGGGCTTGTCAACCTCGACCGGCTCCGCCCGGACGAACGCGCGACGCATCGCGAACGCGCGGCGCGGCCCTTCTCCCGGCGGGTGCGGCACCCTATCTCACGTTGGCGTGATTACGGCCAAGCTGGGCCGGACGAGGCAGGCAGGAGTGGTGGACATGTCGTCGAGTGCGGACTTCGCAACGCCGCGGACCAGCCCGATCATCGCCCGCATCGCCGGTGCGCTGATCGCGATGCTGTTCGCGTCCTGCCTCTCCGGTTGCGGCGCGATCAACCGCGTGCCCACCCTGGAGGAGCAGGCGAAATCCTCCTGGAGCGAGGTGCAGAACCAGTACCAGCGCCGGGCCGACCTGATCCCGAACCTTGTCGAGACGGTGAAGGGCTACGCCAAGCAGGAGCAGGACACCCTGACCAAGGTGACCGAGGCCCGCGCCAACGCCACCAGCGTCAAGGTCGACGCCTCGACGATCACCGACCCGGCCAAGTTCAAGCAGTTTCAGGACGCGCAGAACCAGCTCAGCGGTGCGCTCGGGCGCCTGCTGGCCACGGTCGAAGCCTACCCCGACCTGAAGTCGAACCAGAACTTCCTGGCGCTGCAGTCGCAGCTCGAGGGCACCGAGAACCGGATCGCGGTGGCGCGGCGCGACTACATCGGCACGGTCCAGGCCTACAACACCGAGATCCGCACCATTCCCGGCCGCTGGATCGCGGCGTGGTTCTACCCGGAATCGAAGCCGATAGAGACTTTCACGGCAACGCCCAATTCCGAGCGGGCGCCGAACGTGAAGTTCTAGGGATTTCTCGCGCATGCGGCGCGGAGCGCTCAGGGCCTTCCCCCTCGTCCTCGCCCTCGTGGCCTGCGCCGGGCTGTGGACGGTTGCGGCGACCGCGGAGCTGACCTTCCCGAAGCTGACCGGGCGCGTCGTCGACGCCGCCGGGATCCTCACCCCCGAGCAGCGCGGGACCCTGGAGGCCAAGCTCAAGGCCTACGAGGACAAGACCTCCGATCAGGTCGTCGTCGCGACGGTGCCGAACCTTCAGGGCACCACGATCGAGGATTACGCCAACCGCCTGTTCCGGGAGTGGAAGATCGGTGAGGCGAAGACCAACAACGGCGCCCTGCTGATCGTGGCGCCGACCGAGCGCAAGGTCCGCATCGAGGTCGGCTACGGCCTCGAAGGCGCCCTCACCGACGCCCTGTCCCGCGTCATCATCGCGAGCGCGATCACGCCGCGCTTCAAGGACGGCGACTTCGCCGGCGGGATCACCGCCGGCGTCGACGGCATGCTCTCGATCCTCTCGGGCGACGCCGAGGTCTGGCAGCGCAAGCCGAAGGTCCGTTCCGACGAGGTCGATCCGGCGCAGGTCGCGATCTTCATCGGCCTGTTCCTTCTCGTCCTGTTCGTGGCGTGGCGGATGAACCGCGGCGGCCGCGGGCGCGGCGGCGGCATCGTCTTTCTTCCCGGGCCGGGGACCGGCGGTTGGAGCGGCGGCACCTCGGGCGGGTTCGGCGGCGGCTTCTCCGATGGGGGCGGGTTCTCGGGCGGCGGCGGCTCATCCGGCGGCGGGGGAGCCTCGGGTGATTGGTAGCCCCCTGCTCACGCCGGATGCCTGCGCACGGATCGAGCGAGCCGTCGGCCGCGCGGAGGCCGGCACCGCCGGCGAGATCGTGGTGATGGTGGCGGCCCGGGCCGGGCAGTACCGCTCGGTCGCGCACGTCGCGGCCCTCGTCGCCGGCCTGATCCTGCCCTGGCCGCTGCTGGTGCTGACCAGCTGGAGCACCGGAGCGATCCTGCTCGCGCAAGCCGCCCTCGTGGCGGCCCTCCTCGCGGCGGCCCTGTCGGAGCGGCTGCGCGTCGCCCTGACGCCGCGTCGTGTCCGGCGCTCGCGGGCTCGCGACGCCGCCCGCCGGGCGTTCTGGTCACGCGGGCTGGGACGCACCCGCGGACGGACCGGGATCCTGCTCTACCTGTCGCTGGCCGAGCATCATGCCGAGATCGTCGCCGACCAGGGCATCCTGGATCGCGTCGGCTCGGAGCACTGGACCGCGACGCTCGCCGACCTCACTGCCGCCCTGCGCAAGGGCGAGGCGGAAGCCGGGCTTCTGCGCGCGGTCGAACGCATGGGAGCGGAGCTTGCGCGTCACGTACCGGCCGGCCGCGGCGACCCGGACGAGCTGCCGAACCACGTGATCGTCGTGGAATAGGACCGCAGCGGTCCGGACGATGGCGGGAAACGCTCCCCGCACCGCGACGGAGGCGATCGCCCGGCCGGGATACCGGAAGCGGATATCCGCTCACCCCCTCACAGTGAGAGTTGTGGGGATGAGAATCGAGGGGTCGGGCCGGTCCTAGCCGCCGGTGACGCTCATGTGGCGCGGCACCGCGGCCGGGCGCTGGCGCTCGATGACGAAGTCGTGCCCCTTCGGCTTGCGCGAGATCGCCTCGACCACGGCCGCCGTCACGAGCGCGTCGTCCGGCGAGGCGCGCAGCGCCGCGCGGAGGTCGGCGGCGTCCTCCTGGCCGAGGCACATGTAGAGCTTGCCGGTGCAGGTCAGGCGAACGCGGTTGCAGCTCTCGCAGAAATTGTGGGTCAGCGGGGTGATGAAGCCGAGCCGCCCGCCGGTCTCCTCGACGCGGACGTAGCGGGCTGGGCCGCCGGTGCGGTCGGGCAGCGGCGTCATCGTGTAGCGGTGCTCGAGACGCGCGCGGGCGACCGAGAGCGGCAGGAACTGGTCGGTGCGGTCGCCGTCGACCTCGCCCAGCGGCATCACCTCGATCAGCGTCATGTCCATGCCGAGGCCGTGGGCCCAGGCGATCATGTCGGCGATCTCGTCCTCGTTGACGTCCTTCAGCGCCACCGCGTTGATCTTCACCTTGATGCCGGCGGCCCGCGCCGCCGCGATGCCGTCGAGCACCACGGGCAGGTCGCCGCGGCGGGTGATCGCGCGGAACTTCTCCGGGTCGAGGGTATCGAGCGAGACGTTGACCCGGCGGATGCCGAGCTCGGCGAGCTCGGCCGCGAAGCGCCCGAGCTGGGTGCCGTTGGTGGTGAGCGTCAGCTCGTCCAGCGCACCGGTGCCGAGATGGCGGGACAGGCGGCGGAACAGGTGCATGATGTCGCGACGCACCAGCGGCTCGCCGCCGGTGATCCGCAGCTTGCGCACGCCGCGATCGATGAACACCCCGCAGAGCCGGTCGAGCTCTTCCAGCGTGAGCAGGTCGCGCTTGGGCAGGAAGTTCATCTCCTCCGACATGCAGTAGACGCAGCGCAGGTCGCAGCGGTCGGTCACGGAGATGCGCAGGTAGGTGATCGCCCGCTGGAACGGGTCGATCAGCGGCGCCGGCTGAACGTGGCTTTGATGGCCCATGCGGGACTCTGAAGGCGGCGATGCAGTTTCCGCGCGGCGATCGGATGACGAACCTAGCATGGATGCGCATATGATGGGACGCAGGCCCGTGGGCAAGCGCGTGCAGGGACGCAGACGCGCCGCCGGCCTCAGAAGTTGCAAGGGAGTTCGACCGTGACCGAGGAACGCTGGCCGACCGAGATCCGGCTTTCGGGAGACAAGCGCGTGCTCAACATCGCCTTCGACGATGGTGGGCGCTACGCGCTGCCGGCGGAGTATCTGCGGGTGTCGAGCCCGTCGGCCGAGGTGCAGGGCCACTCGCCGGCCGAGCGCAAGGTGATCGGCGGCAAGCGCGCGGTCGCGATCCTCGAGATCCAGCCGGTCGGCAACTACGCGGTCAAGCTCGGCTTCGACGACATGCACGACACCGGCATCTTCGGCTGGGGCTACCTGCACGAGCTCGGCCGCGAGTACGACGCCCGCTGGTCGACCTACCTCAGCGAGCTGGCCGAGCGCGGCCTGGACCGGGAGACCGCGAAGGTCGCCCCGATCAAGGGGGGCTCCCCCAAGGACGCCGGCGCGAAGGGCGGATGCGGCGGCGGCGGGTGCGGCTGCCATTGAAACCCGCCTGCGAAACGAGAAAGGCCGGCGTCTCCGCCGGCCTTTCTCGTTCTGCAACCGTTCCGGACCGGCGATCGGCCGATCAGCGCTGGACGATGACCTTCGTGCCGACCTTGGCGCGGGTGTAGAGGTCGATCACGTCCTCGTTGGCCATGCGGATGCAGCCCGAGGACACGGCGGTGCCGATGGTCTCCGGCTCGTTCGAGCCGTGGATGCGGTAGATCGATCCGCCGAGATACATCGCGCGGGCGCCGAGCGGGTTCTCGATGCCGCCCTTCATGAAGCGCGGCAGGTCGGGGCGGCGGCGCAGCATGGTCGCCGGCGGGCGCCAATCCGGCCATTCCTTCTTCATCGTGATGTTCTGCACGCCGCCCCAGGTGAAGCCGGGACGGCCGACGCCGACGCCGTAGCGCAGAGCCTCGCCGTTGCCGAGGATGTAGTACAGGCGGCGCTCGGCGGTGGAGACGACGATGGTGCCGGCCGAGTACGGGCCGTTATAGGCCACGGTCTCGCGCGGAACCGCCGACATCTGCGGGACGGCGGAGGCCATCGGGTCGGCTGCGTTGAGCGAAGCGTTGGCCGTCGGGACCGCCACGGCCTGAACCGCCTGCGGGCGCACGCGCACCGACAGCGCGTTGTCCAGCGGCTGACGGGTCAACGGGTCGATCTCGTAGGCGAGTGCAGGCGCCGCCCAGGCGGCAGCCGCACAGACGAGCCCGATCAGGGCGAAGTTACGACGCATCAAGGCCTCTCAAAAGGCAGGCGAAAGTTGTGGAGAACGCGGTGGACGACGCTTCGGCACGATGCCGTGCCAAGTCTCGCCAAGGGGTAAACGAGCGCGGCCCAAAGCCAAGCCTGAAACCGCGCCGCACCATGGTTCGCGTCGCGCCGTGACACGGTGGCAACACTGTGGCAGCTTTGCCGTATCGGAGCGAGAACGTGGCCGGGTCGCGCGCTGTGGATAACGAACGCTGAAACATCTTTTGCCGGCAGCTGCCGAATACGGCGACGGTGCGGCGGGATCGAGATGAGGACCTGCCGCGACGTGACGCGAACCGATCGTCATCCGGTCGAGCGCTGTCCTGGCCGCGACATCGCGCGGGCTTTGTAGTCTATTCGGCGCCATGCCCCGATACGGATGCCTGCCGCACCGGATAGGAAATCTTCGCCCGTATCCTGAGACCACGGGCCACCTTCCGAAGCGCGTTCCTCAAGATCGAGGACGCGCTTTTTCCTTTTCGGGAGGTCGATGCTTGGCTCAGCGCGGCTCGACCAGCACCGGCAGGCCGCCCTTCGGCTGCAGGCTGATTGCGCCGAACGGCACCACCGGCGCGTCGGAGGCGAGGCGGAAGCGGAAGCGGCGCCCGAGCACGGCGATCACGACCAGCATCTGCGTCAGCGCGAAGGATGCCCCGACGCAGACCCGCGGGCCGGTCGCGAACGGCAGGTAGGCGAGCCGCGGGCGGCCGACGCCGTTGCCTTCCGTGAAGCGCTCGGGATCGAACAGGTCGGGATCGCGCCAGAGCTTTCGGTGCCGGTGCACGATCCACGGCATCACGGCGATGATCGCGCCGCGCCGGACCCGGTGGCCGCCGACGACGTCGCGAGCCGCGGCCTGCCGCAGGATGGCGGGGATCGGCGGATACAGCCGCATCACCTCGTCGAGCACGCGGCGGGTATAGGGCAGCTTGTCCAAGGCGTCGGGGGTCGCGACGCCGTCGGGCATCGCCGCGTCGAGCTCGGCATGGAAGCGCGCCTCGACGGTGGGATGCAGGGCGAGGAGGTACCAGATCCAGGTCAGCGCTCGCACGGAGGCCGCGCCGCCGGCGATCAGGCTCGCGGCCTCGTCGCGCACCTCCGCATCCGGCAGGCCTTCGCCGGTCTGCCGGTCGCGCCCGTGGGCGAGGCGCCACAACAGGTCGTGCGGGCCGGCGTAGTCCGGCCCTCGCCGTGCGGCGATCATCGCGTGCAGGTCGGCGTCGAGCAGCGGCAGGGCCGGGTCGCGGCGGCGGTGGACGAGGCGGTCCGCGAGCCAAGGCGGCTTCGGGATCAGGTCGATCAGCCGCGGCTTGTGCGGCACCTTCGAAAGCCAGCGCAGGATCGGCAACCCGGCAGGATCGCCGCCGGTGACCACTTGGTTCCACAGCAGCGTCGAGAGGCTTCCGACCGAGCGCTCGATATCGACCGGCGCGGTCGAGCCCTCGGCCTCGACCGCGTCGGCGATGCGGCCGGCCAGTTCCAGCATCGCCGGGATGTCGGGACGGATCGAGCGCGGATCGATCGTCGGCGTCGCGACGCGGCGGTGCCGCCGCCAGACCTCGCCCTCGCTCGCCAGGGTGCCGGTGCGCAGATCGGTCTCGAACAGGCGGCGGATCGAGGTCACGCGGGGATAGTTGTCGAACCGGTCGATCAGCACGTGACGGATCGCGTCAGGATCGCTGACGAAGAGGACCTGCTGGCTCCAGTAGTTGCGCGGGACGATCAGGCGCTCGAACAGCTCGGCGTCGCAGGCCGCGAGCGAGTTGGTCGCGGCGGTCCTCAGGAAGGTCCAGGTCGGCAGCCGCCGAGCCGGACGCGGCGGCATGCCGGGAATCGGCGGATCGCCGGCCGCCGAAGCCGCCCGTTCCGCCACGTCGTCCGATACGCCGACCGCCATGGAACCCCAACCCGATCACCGGGCCGGATGCTGCCGGACCGCCTCGCCTCGCCCCGAGACGACCCTCCCATGCCGATCCGACGGTCGCGGCACAAGGGCTGATGCCGGGAGGCACCTACCGGTCCGGGTGTTCCGGTCAGGCGGCGTCGAGGCCGAGATCGATGATCGCGGCGCTGTGGGTGATCCAGCCGCAGGAGATCAGGTCGACCCCCGACGCCGCCACTGCGCCGATGGTCGCCGCGGTGATCCGGCCCGAGGCTTCCGCCAGCGCACGCCCGTCGATCATCGCCACCGCCCGGGTGAGCTGCTCCGGATTCATGTTGTCGAGGAGCACCGCGTCGGCGCCGACCGAAAGCGCCTCCTGCAGCTGGTCGAGCGTGTCGACCTCGACCTCGATCTTGACGAGGTGCCCCGCCCGGGCGCGCGCCCGCTCGATCGCCGGAACGATGCCGCCGGCCACCGCCACGTGGTTGTCCTTGATCAACACCGCGTCGTCGAGGCCGAAGCGGTGATTCGAGCCGCCGCCGGCGCGCACCGCGTGCTTCTCCAGCGCGCGCAGGCCCGGCGTGGTTTTGCGGGTACAGACGATCGAGGCCTTGCCGTGCGGCCGCGCCGCCTCGACGAGCCCTGCCGTGGCGGTCGCGACGCCCGACATCCGGCAGAGCAGGTTCAGCGCGACGCGCTCGGCGGTGAGGATCGCGCGGGCCGGCCCCGACAGCCGGATCACCACGTCGCCGGGCGCGACGCGGGCGCCGTCGCCGCGCTCGACCACGGCCCGCACCGCCGGATCGATCAGGGCGAAGGCGATCACCGCGGCGTCGACGCCGGAGATCACGCCGTCCTGGCGGGCGGCGATGACGCCGTCCAGGCGTGCGTCCGGCGGCACGATCGCATCGGTGGTGATGTCGCCGGCGCGGCCGAGATCCTCGAGCAGCGCGGCGCGGACGATCGGCTCCACGAGGAGCCGCGGCAGGGGCAGGATATCGCTCATCGGGCCAACGCCTCGTCGGTGCGCGCGGGCTCGGATGGCGCCGCGCCAGGGCTGCGCAGCGTCGCCTCGGTGTGCCGGGCCGGCGCGGCGTGCGGATGGTCGCTGCGCCAGTGGCCGCCGCGGCTCTCGCAGCGACCGAGTGCCGCCTGCGCCATCATCCGGGCGGTGAGCGCGGCGTCGCAGCCCGTTTCAGCCAAGCGCGACAGGCCGTCGACGGCGATCTGCAGGCCGGCCGCGTCGCGGACCACGCCGACATGGCGCTCCATGATCGCCCGGATCGCCGGCAGGTCGCTCGATGCGCGCGCGGTGCGGATCTCGGGCAGGACGGCGGCCGGAGGCATCGCGTCGAAGGCGTCGGCGATGAAGCCGGAGAAGGCCAGCGCCTCGAGCAGCGAGTTGCTGGCGAGCCGGTTCGCGCCGTGCAGGCCGGTCGAGGCGACCTCGCCGTTGGCGTAGAGGCCGGGAACGCTCGACGCGCCGGTGCCGTCCACCTGGATGCCGCCCATGTGGTAGTGCGCGGCCGGCCGCACCGGGATCGCCTGCCGCGCCGGATCGATGCCGGCCGTCGCGCACAGGCCGGCGACGGTGGGGAAGCGCGTCGGCATCGAAGCGTCGAGCGCCCCGCGGGTGTCGAGATAGACCGTGCGGCCCCGCGCCAGGGCCTGGAAGATGCCGCGGGCGACGACGTCGCGCGGGGCGAGGTCGCCGCCGGCGATGCCGGCCATCACGGCGGCGCCGGTCTCGTCGACGAGCCGGGCGCCCTCCCCCCGCAGCGCCTCGGTGGCGAGCGGCATCGGGTCGGCGCCGACGGCGATCGCCGTCGGGTGGAACTGCACGAATTCGAGGTCGCGCATCACCGCGCCGGCCCGGGCCGCCAGCGCGAGGCCGCGGCCGGTGGCGCCGCGCGGGTTCGTGGTCGAGGCGTAGAGCGCGCCGACCCCGCCCGTGGCGAGCACGACGGCGCGGGCACGGATGCGGAAGCGCGCGCCGTCGCGCTCGCACACGACGCCGGCCGCCGCCCCGTTCTCGTCCTGAAGCAGGTCGTGGACCGAGGCGGTCACCACCTCGATGGAGGGCGTCGCGAACACCGCGCGCACCAGCGTCTCGAGGACGCGCGCGCCGGTGGAGTCGCCGCCCGCCCGCACGATCCGGCGACGGCCGTGAGCCGCCTCCAGGCCGAGGGCCAAAGCACCGTCGGCGTCGCGGTCGAACGGCGCGCCGAGCGAAACCAGCCAGTCGATCAGCCGCGGACCTGCCGCGGCCACCCGAAGGGCGACCGCAGGATCGGTGAGGCCGGCACCCGCAGCTTCGGTGTCGGCGGCATGGAGCGACGGGGCGTCGTCGGCGCCGATCGCGGCGGCGATGCCGCCCTGCGCCCAGCCGGTGGCGGTGCCGAGCCCGAGCGGCGCAGCGCTGACCAGCGTCACCGGCCGCGGCGCGAGCCGCAGGGCGACGCTCAGGCCGGCGACGCCGGCGCCGACGACGACGACGCGGTCGGCGGGGTTGCGCGAGAACGCGTTCATCGCGCACCCACCGCGAGCATGCGCTCCACCGCGGCGCGCGCCCGGTCGGCCAAGGCCGGGTCGACGACGACCTCGTGGGTCAGGGTCTCCAGGGCGTGCCGGATGTTCGACAGGCTCATCCGCTTCATGTGCGGGCACATGTTGCACGGCTTGATGAACTCGATGTCCGGGTTCGCGGCCGCGATGTTGTCGGCCATCGAGCACTCGGTCACGAGCACGACCTGCGCCGGGCGCTTCTCGGTGACGAAGTTCATCATCATCGCGGTCGAGCCCGAGAAGTCGGATTCGGCGACGACGTCCGGCGGGCATTCCGGGTGGGCGATGACGGTGACGCCGGGATAGCTCTCGCGCACCTCGCGGATGTCGGCGGGCGTGAAGCGCTCGTGCACCTCGCAATGCCCGGCCCAGGTGAGGATCTCAATCTCGGGCAGCACCGCCTGGACGTTCTGCGCCAGGAACTCGTCGGGGATCATCAGCACGCGCTTCACGCCGAGCGAGCGGATCACCTCGACGGCGTTGCCGGAGGTGCAGCACAGGTCGGACTCGGCCTTCACCGCCGCGGAGGTGTTGACGTAGGTCACGATCGGCACGCCGGGATACTTGGCGCGCAGGCCGCGCACGTCGGCGGCGGTGATCGAGTCGGCGAGCGAGCAGCCGGCGCCGAGGTCCGGGATCAGGACGGTCTTGCCCGGGTTCAGCAGCTTGGCCGTCTCGGCCATGAAGTGCACGCCGGCGAGCACGATCACGTCAGCCTTCACCGTCACCGCCTCGCGGGCGAGCGCCAGGCTGTCGCCGACGATGTCGGCCACCGTGTGGAAGATCTCCGGCGCCTGATAGTTGTGCGCCAGGATCACGGCGTTGCGCTCGCGCTTGAGGCGGAGGATCGCCTCGATGTCGGGGGCGAGCGCCGGCCATTCGATCGCCGGGATGTGCCGGCTGACCCGGGCGTAGATCTCGGGCAGCGGCATCCCTGCCGGAACGGCGCGGGGGGCGGAGACGGGAAACGCGGTCGACGCCATGGCGCCCTCCATTATGCTCAGTTTGAGCATTGTGCCGCCTAAGTTAGGCGCGCCGGATCGCCGTGTCTAGATATGCTGAGACTGAGCATAACGGTTTTGCGACGCACCCTGCGCGATGCGTCGCACAACGCCGTCGCCCCGGTCCGAGGCTCGCGCGCTTCCGGCGTGATGGGCTCGTGCAGGACAGGTTGGTCGTCCTGTCCGGGATGCGGAATTTTTGACCAGGACGCGGGCCGTGGGAGGACCGACGCCTCGCCGCGATGAGGCAGCAATGCCTAGATCGCCGCAGGCCGAAACCGCCCAAAGATAACCTATGTTGCTGCGGCACCCGATCGATTGCGCGACATCGCGAGCCGGTGCCGAGGCGCCATCGGAACTCCAGCTGCGCGGGGCACGATGCTCATCACCACGGAAGACAGCAATGGCTCCTCGGACTCCCTGTCCGTCGCGGCGCCGAAACTGTCCGATGCGATCCGCATCCATCTCGGTGAGCATCTTCGAACCACGTATGCCGCCTCGATGCAGGCCCCGCCGCCGTCCCATCTCGGCGATCTGCTGGCGCGCCTCGAAGTTGTTCTTGCTGACGCGCAGGGGCGCGACGACGCGGCGTTCAAGGCCGGCCTGCTCGAAGCCGCCACCAGCCTGCACAGCTTCGCCATCTCGCTGACTCGCAACCCCTCGGCGGCCGACGACCTCGTGCAGGACACGATGCTGCGCGCCTGGCGCAGCCGCGGCAGCTTCAAGGTCGGGACCAACCTCGGCGCCTGGCTGTTCACCATCATGCGCAACGCCTTCTACAGCGTCCACCGCAAGCACGCCCGCGAGGTCGCCGACAGCGACGGCGATCACGCCGCGCGCCTGACGAGCCTGCCCGAGCAGGGCGGCCACCTCGATCTTCAGGACGTGCAGGCCGCGCTCGGGCGCCTGTCGCCGCCGATGCGCGAGGCGCTGATCCTCGTCGCCGTCGAAAACGTGTCGTACGAAGAGGCGGCGACGATCCTCAAGTGCCGGATCGGCACCGTGAAGAGCCGCGTGTGGCGCGCCCGCGACCAACTCGCGCACATGCTCGGCTATACCGGCGCCGAGGTCGGCGCCGACCACCTCACGCTCTCGGCGATCGGCGAAGGCGGCCTCGCTGCCGGCGCCTGAGCGGACCGTCCCTTCGCGGGCGCGACCTGCCCCTTCGCAGGCGCGACCTGCGTCGTCGAGCGCGAGCGGCAGCCCTAAGGTCGAGAGCGATCCCTGAAGCCGGCAGCGCGCTGCATCCGGGTCGTCGAACCATGCCGCCGCACGGCGCGCCGATCGCGATCACATTCTTTATCCAACCGCGCCGATCCGGCGCAGTCTGGAACGGATCGAATCAATCCGTCTGGCGTTCCCGTTGCGATACCGCCCTGCGGGCACGCACTTCGCCCGCACCACAGCCGCCGGCACCACCGGTCGCACGGGACAGCGAGCATGACGGACAAGACACGAGACGGCGCCTTCGCGCTGACGCGGCGGACGCTGATGGAGAGTTGCGCCGTCGCGGCGGCCGCCACCGGCTTCGGCCTGCCGGCAAAGCCGGCCTTCGCGGACGCACCGGGCGATCCGGCGCCGCAGATGCTGCCGGTCCGCCTGACGGTGAACGGCACCGAGCACGACCTCACCCTCGACACGCGCACCACCCTGCTCGACGCGCTACGCGAGCATCTCGACCTCAACGGCTCGAAGAAGGGCTGCGACCACGGCCAATGCGGCGCGTGCACGGTGCTGGTGGATGGGCGCCGGATCAATTCCTGCCTGACGCTCGCCGCGATGCACGATGGCGACGCGATCACCACGATCGAAGGCTTGGGCACCGAGGAGCAGCTCCACCCGATCCAGGCGGCGTTCCTTCAGCATGACGGGTTCCAGTGCGGCTACTGCACGCCGGGCCAGATCTGCTCCAGCGTCGGCATGCTGGCGGAAATCAAGGCGGGCTGGCCGAGCCACGTCACCGAAGACCTCGTCGGCAAGGCTGCGTTCACCGATGCCGAGATCCGCGAGCGGATGAGCGGCAACCTGTGCCGCTGCAGCGCCTACCCGAACATCGTCGCGGCGATCCGCGACGTCGCCGGCACCGAACTCTAGAGGCGCGCGCGATGAAAGCCTTCACCTACGAGCGGCCTTCCACCGTCCGCGACGCGGCGCGGCTCGCGGCGGACCGGCCGAATGCCAAGTTCATCGCCGGCGGCACCAACCTGCTCGACCTGATGAAGCTCCAGGTCGAGACGCCGGCGACCCTGATCGACGTCAACCGGCTGCCCCTCGACAAGGTCGAGGCCACGCCGGAGGGCGGCCTGCGCATCGGCGCGCTCGTGCGCAACTCCGATCTCGCTGCCGACCCGCGGGTGCGGAAGGATTACGCGGTGCTGAGCAAGGCCCTGCTCGCGGGCGCTTCGGGGCAGCTGCGCAACAAGGCCACGACCGCTGGAAACCTGCTCCAGCGCACGCGGTGCTACTATTTCTACGACACGTCGAAACCCTGCAACAAGCGCGAGCCAGGCTCGGGCTGCTCGGCGATCGGCGGGTTCAACCGCATCATGGCGGTGCTCGGCACCAGCGATGCCTGCATCGCCACCAACCCCTCCGACATGAATGTCGCGATGCGGGTCCTCGATGCCAGCGTCGAGACGCTGTCGCCGAACGGCGCGACCCGCGCGATCCCGATGGCACAGTTCCACCGCCTGCCGGGCGACACCCCGCAGATCGAGACCGCCCTGCAGCCGGGCGAGATCATCACGGCCGTGACGCTGCCGAAGCCCGTCGAGGGCCTGCACGTGTATCGTAAGGTGCGCGACCGCGCCTCCTACGCCTTCGCCACGGTCTCGATCGCGGCCGTCATCGGCAAGGCGGACGGCAAGATCACGCAGGCGCGGATGGCCTTCGGCGGCCTCGCGCACAAGCCGTGGCGGGTCGAGGCGGCCGAGGCCGTGCTCGCCAAGGGCGGCAGCGCCGACGACGCCGCGGATGCGGTCTTGGACGGCGCCCGCGGCTACGGCACCAACGACTTCAAGATCCCGCTGACCCGGCGGACGCTCCGCGCGGTGGTGACTGACGCCACCCGGACCTGACCGTCCACGCTTTCAGGATGAATGCCATGGAGATGAATCAACCGGTCGGGAAGACGCCGCTCGACGACAGGCCCGGCGGCCTCGTCGGACGGCCGATCGACCGCATCGACGGCCGCCTCAAGGTGATGGGCCGCGCGCCCTATGCCTACGAGACCCGAGAGGTGAAGAACCCGGCCTACGGCTTCATCGTCGGCGCGACGATCGCCGCCGGCACGATCCGCTCGATCGATACCGCCGCCGCCGCGAAGGCACCCGGCGTCATCCATGTGATGACCCACGAGAACGTGCCCGAGCAAGGGGAGAAGAAGGAGCAGGTCTGGCCGCAGCTCGCCGGGACGAACATCGGGTTCTTCGATCAGCCGGTGGCCTTCGTCGTGGCAGAGACCTTCGAGCAGGCGCGCGCCGCGGCCAAGCTGGTGAAGGTCGCCTACGACGTCCGGGCCCCGAAAGCCTCGCTGCGGGCGGCGCTGCGCCAGGCGGTCGAGCCGAAGAAGCAGCAGACCGACCCGGATTCGAAGCTCGGCGACTTCGACGGCGCCTTCGCCGCGGCCCCGGTCAAGCTCGACGTCGAGTACACGACGCCGACGCAGATCCACGCGCAGATGGAGCCGCACGCGACGATCGCCTCGTGGGAGGGCGACAAGGTCGTGCTCTACACCGCCAACCAGATGCTGAACCGCGGGCAGAAGTCGCTCGCTTCGGTGCTGAAGCTGCCGGTCGAGAACGTGCGTCTGGTGAGCCATTACATCGGCGGCGGCTTCGGCTCGAAGCTGCAGCCGATGCCGGAGGCGACGCTCGCCGCGCTGGCTTCCAAGGCGATCCAGCGCCCCGTGAAGGTGGCCCTGACCCGGCAGCAGGAATTCCACGTCGCGACCCACCGCACCGACACGATCCAGCGCATCCGGCTGGCCTCCGACCGCGACGGAAGGCTGACGGCCCTGTCCCACGAATCCTGGTCCGACACGGCACAGGGCGACGAGTTCTACGAGACCTCGGCCAACGTCACGCGCTCGCTCTACGCCGCGCCGAACCGCATCACGCGCCATCGCCTGGCCAAGCTCGACCTGCCGATCGCGTCCTCGATGCGTGCGCCCGGCGAGGCCGTCGGCATGCTCGCCTTCGAATGCGCCATGGACGAGCTCGCCGAGCAGATCGGCCTCGACCCGATCGAGCTGCGAATCCGCAACGAGCCGACGCAGGACCCGGAGAAGCAGGTGCCGTTCACCGTGCGCCAGCTCGTGCCGTGCATGCGTGAGGGTGCCAAGCTGTTCGGATGGGACCGCCGCAAGGCGGCCGGCACGGTGCGCGACGGCAATTGGATGGTCGGCATGGGCATGTCGGCGGCGGCCCGCCTCAACCCGCTGATGCCCTCCTCGGCGTCGGTGAAGCTCGGCGCCGACGGATACCTGACCGTGCGGATGGCGATGACTGACATCGGCACCGGCACCTACACCATCCTCGCCCAGATCGCCGGCGAGATGATGGGGCTCCCGGTCGAGCGCATCCGCGTCGAGATCGGCGACACCGCCTATCCGGCGGCGGCCGGCTCCGGCGGATCGTTCGGCGCGGGCTCGGCCGGCTCGGCGCTCTACGTCGCCTGCGACAACCTGCGCAATAAGCTCGTGGCGGCGACCGACCTCAACCCGGACGGCGTCGTCTTCGCGGACGGGCGCGTCACCTCGGGCAACCGCTCCGAAGCCCTGATCGACCTCGCTGGGTCGAGCGGCGTCGCGGCGGAGGGCGAGATCAAGCCCGGCGCGCTGAAGGAGAAGTTCTCGCACTACTCGTTCGGTGCGCACTTCGCCGAGGTCGGCGTCGACCGCGACACCGGCGAGATCCGCCTGAGGCGGATGCTCGGCGTCTTCACCGGCGGCCGCATCCTCAACGCCAAGACCGCCCGCAGCCAGGCGATCGGCGGGATGACCTTCGGCGTCGGCGCGGCGCTGATGGAGGATGCGGTGATCGACCCGCGCACCGCCACCTACGTCAACCACGATCTCGCCGAGTATCACGTGCCGGTCCACGCCGACATTCCTGCGATGGACGCGGTGTTCCTGCCGGAGCGCGACGACAAGGCCAACCCGCTCAAGAGCAAGGGGCTGGGCGAGCTCGGCATCTGCGGCGCCGGCGCGGCTTTGGCCAACGCCGTCTACAACGCCACCGGCATCCGCATCCGCGACTATCCGCTGACGCTGGACAAGGTGCTTAAGGGCTTCGAGGAGCAGGAAGGCCGCGCGCCGCGCCGGGCATGACGCCAGGGAGTGGTTGACGGCGGCCTCGCCCATGGACATCCCGCGATGTGCCAACATCCGGGAGCCACGCCATGGTGTCCGCCGACCGCCATCCCCCGAGCCGCTTCAACGCGGCGCGCTACTGCCTCGGCGAGAACGTGTGGGCACGGCCGGACAAGACCGCGCTGATCCTCGTCGGCGCGGGCGAGGCGGTCGAGACCCTCACCTTCGCCGAGGCCGACCGCGCCGTCCGCGGGATCGCGGCCGGGCTCCTGGCCCGCGGATTGCGCCGCGGCGACCGGGTGATGATCCGCATGGGCAACGAGGCCGACTACGTCCTCGTCTACTTCGCCGCGCTCGCCGCCGGCCTCGTCGCCCTCCCCTCGTCGCCGCAGCTGACGCCGGCCGAGGCGGCCTTCCTGATGGAGAACTCGGGTGCGGCGGCGGTCGCCGTCGGCGGCGGCTGCGTGGTCGATCCGGCGGCTCTCGGCGACTGCATCCTCCTCGATGCTGCGGCCATCGCCGCGATGAAGACCGAAGCGCCGCTCGCCGACTACGCGGACACCTCCGCCGACGACCCGGCGACCCTAGTCTACACCTCCGGCACCACCAGCCGACCGAAGGGCGTGCTGCACGCCCACCGCGCGGTCTACGGCCGCCGGCCGATGCTCGAACACTGGCTCGGCCTTTCGGAATCCGACACGATGCTGCACGCCGGCACGATGAACTGGACCTACACGCTCGGCGTCGGCATCACCGATCCGTGGTCCGTCGGCGCGTCCGCCGCGCTGTACAACGGGCCGCGCGACCCGTCCGTCTGGCCCCGGCTGATCGCGCGCCATCGCGCCACGATCTTCGCCGCCGTGCCGAGCCTGTATCGCCAGATCCTCAAGTACGGCGACCCGGGCAGCCACGACCTGTCGAGCCTGCGCCACGGCTGCACCGCCGGCGAGGCGCTTCCCGCGGACGTGCTCGACGCCTGGACCGAAGCGACGGGAAAGCCGCTCTACGAGGCGCTCGGCATGAGCGAGATCTCGACCTACGTCTCGACCGGGCCGACGATCGCGCAGCGCCGCGGCTCGCCGGGCAAGCCCCAGCCGGGACGGCGCGTGGCGATCCTGCCGGTCGAGGGCGCACCCGAGCCGGTACCGGGCGGCGAGACCGGCCTGCTCGCGGTCCACCGCTCCGAGCCCGGCCTGATGCTCGGCTACTGGAACAGGCCCGACGAGGAGGCGCAGGTGCTGCGCAGCGACTGGTTCGCCGGCGGCGACCTCGCCCGGCTCGATGCCGACGGCTATCTCTGGTTCGAGGGTCGCAACGACGACCTGATGAACGCGATGGGCTACCGCGTCTCCCCGAACGAGGTCGAGGGCGCGTTGATCGCGCATCCGTCCGTCGCCGAAGCCGGGGTCGCCGAGCTGGCCGTGCGCGCCGACGTCTCGGTGATCTGTGGCTTCGTCGTGCTGCAGCCGGGCGCCGAGCCCGACGCGGACGCGCTGATCGCGTGGTGCGCCGAGCGCCTCGCGGCCTACAAGCGCCCGCGGGAGATCCGCTTCCTCGACGCCCTCCCCCGCACCGCCAACGGCAAGGTCCAGCGCAAGCGGCTCGCCGCGGCGACCGGGGCTTGAGCCGCGTGTCCGCGATCCCGCAGAACGGCACGCGCACCCTGCCGATCTCCGTCTTCATCATCGCCCGCAACGAGGCGGACCGCATCGGCGCGACGATCCGTGCGGTGCGCGACCTGACCGACGACCTGGTGGTGGTCGATTCCGGCTCGACCGACGGGACGCAGGCGCTGGCGGCCTCCCTCGGCGCGCGGGTGATCCACAACGACTGGCCGGGCTACGGCCCGCAGAAGCGCTTCGCCGAGGACCAGTGCCGCCACGCCTGGCTCCTGAACCTCGACGCCGACGAGGTGGTGCCGCCCGACCTCGCCGCCAACATCCGTGCCTTGTTCGCCGCCGGCGAGCCCGAAACGCCCGCCTGGCGCATCGCCATCGCCGAGATCTTCCCCGGCGAAAGCCGGCCGCATCGCTGGGCCTACGCCCTGACGCCGGTGCGGCTCTACCGCAAGGATCGCGGGCGCTACTCGCCCTCCCCGGTCCACGACCGGGTGGCGCTCGAGCCCGGCGTCGAGCCCGGACGGCTCAACGGGGTGATCCATCACTTCTCGGTGCGCTCGCTCGGCGACCAGCTCGACAAGCTCAACCGCTACTCCGACCAGCAGGCCGACGACCTCGAAGCCCGCGGCGTCGCGATCCCGAGCTGGCGCGTGTTCGTGGAGCTGCCCGGCAACTTCCTGAAGGCCTATTTCGGCCGCCGCCACTGCGTCCGCGGCGTCTACGGCTTCCTCACGGCGATGAACTACGCGATCTCGCGCCACCTGCGCATCGCCAAGCACTACGAACGCCGAAGGGCCTCCGCCACACGCCAAGCCCGCGACCCGCTTGACCGCCCCGGCCCGACCTCTTAGAGCCGACGACGCTGGAGACGTGGCCGAGCGGCTGAAGGCACTCGTTTGCTAAATGAGCATACCCAGAAATGGGTATCGAGGGTTCGAATCCCTCCGTCTCCGCCACTCCATTTCGTGGCGAAATTTTATAGCCTTCGCAACGACTTGCGGGACCCCGATTTTCGGTAAGTCCCCAACAAGTACCCAAATCCCTGGACTTAGAGAGTACCTAGGGCGTTCAGGCTTTCCACGCTTCCGACTACCGAGACCGGGCCGCCTCGCGCTCCCGGCGCTCCGGGCCGAGCTTCCTCGCTAGGTCGGCCGGGGATTTCGCCCGCACGAACCGGCGGCTGACCTGCCCGGACAGGCTGGCCATCTCGGTCAACGCGTCGCCGAGCGCCCGCCGCAGGGCATCGCACGCGTCGCCGTCGGCGGCCTCCATGTAGGTGCGTTCGAGCTCGTCCACGATCGTCTCCACCGTCTAGTCCATGAGAACGAATAGAGAACAGATTGGCCGGGGAGTCGATCCCTGGACGCGACATTTCGGCCGGCGATCAGGGCCGCCTACGGCATGCCCGGCTTGCGCCACGGGTCGGCTTCCGCGCGCTCCCGCCGGGAGCTGGGCTGAGCCTTGTGGGGGAAGGCGTCCCGGTTCTCCTCCAGGGCCTCCCAGACGTGGTCCGGCACGCCGAACGGGACCGACCAGTAGTCGACGTGCTGGCCACCCTTGGCAATCATCTGGACGTAGCCGAGCGACAGCAGCTCCCCCGCGTAGCCGCAGTCGGAGGTGTTCGTGAAGGTGCGGCGCTTGTGGTGCAGCAGGTAGCCGAAGATCTGCCGCTCCTTGTCGCTGAGGAACGGGATGTACGAGACGAACTCCCGCTTCCGCTTGGCGGCGAGCCGCTTGTACAGGTGCGCCTCGTAACGCGGCTTCACCGCCCAGCTGATGCCCCGGTAGATGGCCGCCAGCAGCAGCCCGATCGCGAGGCCGCCCGAGAGGAGCCCGACCAGGGCGATGCTGAGCCCGACGACCTCCGGGATCGCCATGGGCAGGAGGCCGAGGTGGTTGAGGTAGATGGCCGCCCCGCACGCGAGCGCGAGCCCGAAGAACGCCGGGAGGCCGGCCTTCAGGAAGTCCAGCCATTTCGCGTCGGGGAACACCATGTCGCCAAGGTAGAGCGCGGCCTCACCCTGGGCGATCTCAGGTAGGCGCCCGCTCCACAGGTTTAGGATGCGCTGGGGTCAGCCCTCGCCCCGCGCGAGCGCGACGCCGACGGCGGCCCACAGCGGGATCGCCACCGCGGCGAGGATGACCAGGACGTGGATGCCCTGCTGGGTCATGCCCGCCTCCGTGCGTCGGCCGCGGCTGCCCGACGCTCCTTTCGATTGGGGCCAGTCTCACGGCGGTAAGCCAGCGTCGAGACGAACGGGCTCAACTCGCGAAACGTCACCTCGAACTTGGTCGTGAGCTCGGTGGTCTGCTCGGTGCACATGGCCATCTCGCGCACGCCCTTGCGTCTCAGGGGAATGCCGATGCCGCCGACCATGACGATCGCCTTCGGCTCCGGCGCCACGTCGGTGAACTCGGAGAGCTGCTCGACGCCGACGCGCTTGCCGTAGCCGTTCTCGGCGGTGAGGTCCTCGGTGATGCCGACGTCCCCGAACCGGGACGCCATCGTCATCCGGACGGGCTTTCCCTCATGCCGAGCGAACAGCATCGGAACGGGATCCCGCCCCATGGGCAGGCCGAGGCGCTCCTCCAGGCCCCGGTCGAAGACCTCGTCGCCCGTCGGGTACCTCAGGGCGGCCGGGCGGCAATGGTAGTCGAGGAACTGGCGCAGGCACTCGGGCTGGGTCGGGTCGTCGAGGTACTCGTCGCAGTGCTTGGCCATGGCGCCCTCAGTCGTAGTACCGGGTGAACTTGACGGCGCGGCTCTCCAGCGCAGCCGCGGCGATCGCTCGGGCATCGGGATGGCAGGCGACGACGGCGCGCGCAGGGCCTCACGGTGAAGCCAGTCCTCGACGATGTGTCCGAGACCGGTTCGTTCGAGGTCCGCCAGGGCGGCTACGACGGCCTTCACTACCGGGACCGAGAGCTCAGGCCGGTCCTCGGTGTCGAACCAGCAGGCGACGTTGCGGGTCTCGTACCAAGGGTCGTCCTTGCCTCGGATCGCCAGAACGAAGTCATCGAGGCAGCGGTCGGGTCCGGCGCGCCCCCGCACGAATTCCACACCCTCATCTGCCTCGTAGTTGTAGATGAAGGTCCACACGTCCCGATCGGTCGGGACATCGATTGGCCCGATGCCCGAGGTCGGCGGGTTCGCATGAGCCCCAGCTAACGCCTCTTGCATTGGCGGCAGCGTACCGGACATCGTCATCCACTTGCGGTCGCTCATGCCGTTCCAGTCACCGTTCTGCATGGGTCCCCCCCCTCAGCTGTATGCCGACCACACGGCCGGGAGCTCGCCGCCGCCGCGGATCCGGGCGTCCTCGTGGACGAAGCGCGCGATCGTGAACTCGGTGTGCCCGCCGCGCGGGGTCGCCCTTGTCGTGGCGTCGGCCGCCCGCCGGCACAGGTCCTGGCACTCCGGATCCCCGGCCGCCCGATCCTGGCAGCCATCCTGGCACCGGGCGTAGGCGGCCAGGCCCCGGGTGAACCTCGTCTCGTCGTCGGCCGGCAGGTAGCGGGCGACGGCCTCGCGGGCCCGGGCGGGCGCGGTGGCACGGGCCTCCCGTTCAAGCACGGATGGGCTGAACCATCGCTCGACGGCCTCCTCGTAGGTGAGCTCCGCATCGGCTCGGAGGGCCTCCAGGGAGTGGCGGACGTAGGCTTCGTAGTCGCTCATCGCGCGATGGGCTCCGGGTAGAGCGCGTTGAACCGGCGCAGCCGCTCGTCGGCGGTCGACCAGTTATTGAGGGCCTGCTCCTTGGCCTCGATGGCCTCGGGGGTCGGCGACCACAGGCCGGTGTCGACGATGGCGTAACGCTGGGCGAACTCCACCTCGGCGACCGCCTCGTCGAGGAGCGCCTGCAGGCCCCGGCGCGCCAGGGCGACCATGTCGAACTCGGTGGGCTCAATCGTCATGCAGACCTCCTGACGGCGTTGGCGAGCTGCTTACCGAGGGCGGCAGCCTCCATCCAGTCGTCCGCGAGGGAGGACTGGATCGCCGTGGCGTACGCGGCCTCGAAGTTCCGGAGGGCCTGGTCGATCGGGGCGAACACCGGCTGGTGAGCGACCGGCTCCGGCGGGACCTCGCCTCGCATGCGGGCGGCCCAACGAGCGTTGGCGGCCGCGGTCCGGGGGTTCCCGCTGAAGCGCTTGGCGAGCCGGGCGAAGATCTCGGGGTCGACGGCGGTGGCGGCGGTGGGCATGGTCACTCGGCTCCCGGAGGCGCCGGCGTCGGCTGGTTGTCGGTTCTGAGAAAACGGGGGTCGATCTTACGGCCAGCCGGGGAGGCGGCGGCGACACCGGCCGCGGTGAGCCCAACCCGCATCGGGCCGGCCCCTTCGACCGGGTCGAGGGTCATCAGGCGCAGCCACGTGTCTGCAAGGAACGGGAGGCGTTCCCCGGCCGAAACGACGCCGCCGTGCTTGTCGATGGCCCCTTCGCCAACAGCCGCCTTCAGGGCGCGCAGGGCTTCCAGCTGGGAGTCCGTGAGGGTCATGTCAGACCTTCCCTGCGCAATGCGGGCACGCGACGGCGTGCTCGTCGGTCCCGATGAGACCGGTGTCGAAGCAGTGGCCGCACTGGTTTTTGGCCCACTCGCGCCATCCCTCAGCCGCCGCATCGTTCATGGCTTCGACCTCGGCCTCGCGGGCCTGCTCGGTCGCGCTGATGCAGGCCACAGAGGCCTCGCCCTCTTTCTTGCAGAGCCGAGTGATCGTGAAGGCGCCATCGTCCTCGGCGATAGCGACCACCTTCAAGTATCGGTCACCGGGCTGGATGCCTGCACAGTCGCAAAGGCTGCACACATGCACCTTGCGGGCGGTGTGCTCTGTCGAACTCAGGATCTTGTCGCCGACGGGCTCGCAGTCCTCGCGGCCAACACCTTCCCAATGGATCTGCTCTGCGTAGGTCATGAGGCACCCCTCCTGCCAAGAGGGTCCCATCGAGGTCCGGATTCGAACAGGGACATTCCCGCAACAGCAAGCGGGATCCCGATAGTCGTTGCGGTGGCGATGTTACACCCGCCTGACAAAGCTGGGTTCTGTCAGGCGTTTGTAACATCGGATGACCAGCATCCTGGGCATCTCAGGTCGACGCCGAGGTTATGCCCAGCATACTGGGCATCCCGAAATGCGTGCTATCGCGATCACTTCGGGGGTTTTGGGCCAGAATGATCGTTATACCGCACATTTCCAGGGGCATCCCGTCGGGTTGACTGGTTCAGCCCAGGGTTTCGTACACCAGGATTTCAGCGCGCCCCCGGCCCGTCTTGAACGGGACCACCCGTTCATGCATCTTACGGACTCCCACGGAGCACGACCTTCGCCATGACCTCGCGCCTGCAGAAACGGACCGCCTCGATAGCCTGAGCCCCCGAGCTCGGATCGACCCTGCGTGTCCTTCTGCCTGCGAGACCCCCATGCCCAAGATGTCCGACCACGCCGGCCGCGCTCGCGCGCAGGCCGTCCTCTCCGTCCGCCTCGCCCGCGACAGCTTCATCAGCAAGACGCCCGCGAATGGTGGCATCCCGAACACGTCGAGGGAGCTCCTCGCCGGCGCGGAGTTCCTCGGCGAGGACGTCCGCATCGACGTCGCCGCCTTCCTATTCCCCCTGGTGAAGCGCGGGTCGAAGCACCGGCTCCCGCCCCGCCTCTACACGACGCTCCGCCGGCTCCAGGACGATCCGACGCTGGCCAACGTCCGCGTCGCGCGCCGGTCCTGCGCCCTGGCCGTGTCGCGGGCCGACGCCCATTGGGAGGGCGAGGAGATGCTGGGCGAGACCCGCATGGAGCTCGACGATCTCGTCATGCGCTGCTGGATCTGGGAGGCCGGCCTCGGCTGCCCGGGCGCGGCCGCCCACTGCGCCGGGCTCGCCTTCGACGCGTACCGCATGACGAGCGCCACGCCGGCCGTCAGCCCGCTCCCGTTCCGGCTGCTCCGGTCGGCGATCGAGTACCTGATCGCCTCGCGCATGCCGCCGGTCGGCGCCTACGCGTCGCCCTACGTGCCGGAGGCCCGGAGCGACCAGCTCCTGCACGCCTACGGCGACGTCCGCGACCTGGCGTATTTCCTCGGCGTCGTCGTTCAAGGCATCGCCGAGGGCCCCGTGAAGGAGGAGCCGGAGGCCGCCCCGGACGACGACGACCTGTCGGCGCTGGCGGACCTAAGCGAGGACCGCTCGGGCATCGTGCGGAACCCGGCGCCGGCCAAGCCGGTCGAGCCGGTCGAGGACGGCCGGACGTACAGCGCCGGCGACATCCTCTTCGGCCCGACCCGCATGGTGCTCGCCTCGACCGAGCACCTGCCCAAGAGCCGGAAGGGCGACAACCACCCGACCGAGGAGGCGCGCAAGATCGCCGGCAAGCGGCTGCCCCTCGTCGGGACGCACCGGGACCTGCCCGAGATCCAGGCCGAGCTAGACGCCGAGTTCGTCCACCTCGGCGAGATCACCGGACGGATCCTGTCCGGGCTCGTCGGCCGGGACTGGAGCCACGTGCAGCCGACGCTGCTCGTCGGCCCGCCGGGGGCGGCGAAGACGCGCTACGCCCGCCGCCTGGGCGAGGTCCTCGGGCTGCCCGTGAGCGTGCACAGCCTCGGGGGATCCAGCGACGCCTCCTTCATGGGGACGTCGAGGCAGTGGTCCACCGGGCGCTTCTCCGTGCCCCTGCAGGAGATCGTGAAGTCGGGCATCGCCAACCCGCTCATCGTCCTCGACGAGCTCGATAAGGCGGGACACTCCCACCGGAACGGATCGATCCTGGACGTCCTCGTCAACCTGCTCGGCGGGGAGACGGCCGCCCGGTACTCGGACCCCTACCTGGAGTGCGCGACCGACCTCTCGGCGGTCAGCTACGTCCTGACGGCCAACAGCCTTGGGGGCCTCCCGAAGCCGCTGCTCGACCGCCTCCGGATCATAGAGATCCCCACCCCGGGCCCGGAGCACCTGCTGCCCCTGGCGACCTCGATCCTCGACGACGTCCGCGCCGACCGGGGCCTCGACGACGTGTGGTGCCCGGGCCTGGAGGCGTGGGAGCTCGACGCCCTGGCCGAGCACTGGCCCGGGGGCAGCCTGCGCGCCCTGCGCCGCCTGATCGAGGCGGTGGTCGACGCCCGCTCGCACTCCGCGCGGAGGCAGTGATGCCCCCGCTGCTGCAGCTCCGCGCCCTGCGCGACATGGTCGAGGCCGACGTGTTCGACGAGCGCGTCGACGCCAACCTCGGGTCCGGCGTCCACCGCTACGTCGCCGCCCTGGTCCGCCTCGTAGAGGACGGGGACCGGGACCCCTCCATCGCCCTCAACGAGGGCCTCTCGGCCGCGGGCTTCCTCCGCGTCGTCCCCCGCCTTCCCCCCGTCCGCGCCCGCCAATGGAGCTCGTCATGTCCCGCCTGATCCAAGCCGAGGCCACCGCCATCCTCGCCGTCGTCCTGCGGGGCAAGGCCGAGTTCGTCACCGTCACCGGCGTCGACGTCACGCCGGACGGCCCGCGGGTCCGGTTCGCCCAGGTCCCCCGGCCGCGGCCCCGGGACCCGAAGGCCGCTCCGGCCGACACGACGGTCCTGTGCGAGCTCCTCAGCCGGACGCTCGCCCTGCGCTGGCGGACGCCGTCCCCGGTGGCGCCGGAGGACAGCTACGTCGCACTCACCAAGGCCTACCCGACGGTCTACACGACGACCACGGAGACGTCGGCGGGGTGGCACTGGCTACTCGCGGCACTGGCCGAAGTGCTGGTCGAGCTCGGGCTGCCGGCCGGGTTCCAGACCCTTCAGGTCAAGGAGAAGTTCGCGACGCTGCGGTTCTATTGGGGCGCCGACGACGACGCCCGTGTCGGTTTCGGCGCCATCATCAACGCCGCCGAGCGGCTGTCCGGCGGCATCTGCGACGCGTGCGGCCGCCCCGGCAGGTTCCGGTCCGGAGGGTGGTCCAAGACCGCGTGCGACGACCATGCGCGATGAGGTCGAGGTCTACCGCAACGTCACCCGCCGCCGCTGGTCCGTCCGCGTCGGTCGCTGGGTAGCCGCCCACATGGACGCGATCGCCCTGCGTGACGTCGTCTTCCGGTCGTCGGAGGTCTCCCGCCTCCGGACGATCCGGACAGGCATCCGGGACGTCCATGCATGGGCCCGCGGCGTCCCCGTCCCGGGACTGGGACGGCCCGACGATGCGGTCCCCGTCCGGTACCGGCCCCGCATCGAGCCGGGCTTCCGCGACCCGGACGGCGGCATCGTCGTGATGGCGGACTTCGCGTGGTTCGAGCCTGACGGGACCTGCTGGGCGGCCCTGGAAACTTTCATCGTCGGAGCGGAAGCTCTTCCCCAAGGACGGATCATCGTCACCTCCGGAGCACCGCTATGAGACTGAAAGTTCTGAACAGCTTCGAGCGGAACGCCCTGGAGCGGCGGCGCGCCAAGGTCCGCGAGACCCTCTCCAAGATCGAGGCCGGCTGGGTGCCCGGCGAGGCCGCCCTGGCCGAGGCCCCGTTCCTCGACGACTGGCTGACCCGCACGTATCCGGGGACCGACCTGCCGAACCTGGTCGGGAATTGCTGGGGGCATCCGACGCTCGGCGACCGCTGGATCCGGACGAGCCCGATCCTGCACCAGGGCGATGGCTACGCTGTCACGGAGAACACGGTCTACATCCTCGGCCGCGAATGCACCGCCTCGAACGAGGCACGGCTCGACAAGATCCTGTCCGGCCGCCGGGGCCGCGGTCGCGAGGCGTGCCCCGAGCCCGACTTCGACGACGAGACGGAGGTGAAGCCGTGATCGTCCTCAGCGAGAAGCAGCAGGCAGCCATCGACAGCGCCTTCAACGACCGCGACAAGCTCGCCGCGGGCTGGCAGCCGCCGGGCGAGCTATGGGCCGACGCGCCGGTCCTGAACAGGTGGTTCCACGGCGTCCATCCGGTCTCCGGGACAATGGCGATCGTCGGCGAGCGGGATGGCGAGCAGCGCCGCAGCTCGCCCGTCGTGGCCATGCTGACCGGTCCCGGCGGGATCGGGTGGGCGAGGACGCTGAACGGCTGGATCCGCCTCGCCCTCACCGTGGACGAGCTCCACGCCCCGGGGCTGCGGACGATCTCGGAGGGTGCCCGCGAGATCGAGTTCGCGGCGCAGCGGGCCGGGTACACGGCTCCGAACCGGACGCTGCAGCCGACGGGCCCGCTTGCTCTCGATGACCGATGGGCCGGGGTCGCCGACCATTTCGACAGGACGGCCGAGGACAGCGAGACGGCCCTCGCGGTGTTCTACGCCCGCCTCCGCAAGGTCGGCCTGACGGAGGCGCGAATGATGGTCGCCGGATGGTGGGTCGCCCGCCAGCTCGACTTCGAAATCGCCTAGGCCCAGGCATTCTATCGATCCGGCCAGGGCGTACTTAAAACCTTTGATCCCATGATCCGGTCATGCGCTCCTTCCTGACCCTCGCGGCTTTCGCCGCCCTCTCCACCCCCGCCCTGGCGGATCGCTTCGAAGCACGTCTCGTCGCGCCCACACCCCAGGGCGGGAACCTTGCCGCGAGGCTGATCGTCGACGGCGGCCCGGGCGGCGTCCGGTGGACGATGGCCTGCACGGACGAGGGCGACCCGCGCAATCGGCCGGCCCGGATCCGGACCTACGCCGGGTCGGCCCCGTTCGAGGCGGAATGGGTCGTGGGCACGGCGCCGGAGGGTCGGTTCACCCTGGCGCTGCGGGGGCGGCCGCTCCTAGCGACGTCGCTCGAAGGGTGCCCGAAGATGGGGGTCCCGACCCTGCGGTCGTTCCCCTAGCGCGGCGTCTTGGTGCGCAGTGCAAGCAGCTCCCAGGTCCCGACGACCGTCGGCCGAGAGACCGGAGACCTCGTCCTTCGCTGGAGGCGGACGGTGCTCGAACTCATCGGGCGGCACGATGGTGGCACACCCGGTATGCCTTCCGGCAAAAAGCGCTTGGCCGCGTCGGGTGAGCGGACTGACAGCCCCTGAAAAGGCCAGCTGTGCAGAATGACATTGAGAGTGGAAGGATCGCAAATTCAGAAGCGTGAAGTCTGACAGCGCTAAGATTATAGCATTTGAACTCGAAACACATCGATGAGCGCGGATACCTCGGCGTATATGTTGGGCTGGAGCAATTTACGCTCGTTGGCCAGCTCGATCACCTTTCCCTTCATGTCGTATCCGTTTAGAGATACCGAGCCCACGATGAACTGAGCGTTCTCAGGCCTCTGGGCTTCGATCGTGCTGAAGATGCGCTTCGCGTTCACGGGGTCCTGATCCTGCTGCAATGGACTGTCGAGGACGACGGGCGCCGTGATCGCCGTCGAATGCTCGAAGCAGGTGCTGACGAACGCGAGGACGTAAGAAAGGACCGCTCGTGGATGAACCGATCCGGTATCCTTGATGACGTGGTGGATCTTCTGTGCCCTGTCCAAATTGATATTTTTAACGTACAGCAAATTCAAGTTTGATGTAACCTTCTCGGCGAAGAAAGACTCAATTTTATCTTTTCGCGCTTTGTTTTCGAGTTTTTTGATTAGCTTTCTGACCGTCCCGATGCCGGTGGTAAGTTCGGCTGCCTTTGCCTCGATATCTGCGGACTGTTGGTCGAAGATGCTCAGTGCCTGACGCTGTCCCTCGGACGCGATAACCTGAGCGAGGGTGATCTCGCCCTGTTTGATGGTGAGCACCTCCTGGGCAGCGGCAATCTGCTCGTCGGCGGTCCGCAGATTGAGGCGAGCGGCCTCGACCTGCGCCTTGACCTCGATCATCTGGTCGACGAGCTCGTTCAGGACCGCGACGCATGCCTCGCGGTCCTCGATGATGCCGAACCTCATCGCGAAGTTATTCTCGTGGACGGTTCCGCACGTCGGGCAGGGGATAGGCTCGTAGCCACGCTCGACCAGCCATTCACGATCGTTCTCAAGTTCCTTGAGGGCGCGGCGCCCGACCTCGAACTGGTCGTTCAGGAGCGTTCTTTGCGCGATCACGTCGCTTACCGCGGCGGCGAACCTGGCTCGCTTCTCACGCAGCTTCTTCAACTCGGCGAGCAAACGCAGGATCGCCGCCTCGTACGCTTCCTGGTCGATCGACAACGCGTCCTGGGTCACGGATTGCCGGAGGGCCAGGGCCGACCGTTCGACGACGGTGGCCTGGCTCCGCAACTCGCCTTTCTCGACGGCCATCAGTTGAAGCTCGGCCCGGCGGGCGTACCATTCGTCGGGCAGGATGCCCGAATGGTACGAGACGATACTTCGATGGTAGTTGGCGAACTGCTTCAGCCCATCGAACGACTGCCAGGGACGCTCCCAACCTACATCCTGATCGACGTAGAACGGTAGGAAGAAGAAGGCCGGTGTCGGCGTCGTCGGCTTCCCCTTGCGGTCCGGCAAGACCAGATTGATCCCGAGTAGCTTCGCGAGGGACGGTGCCAACTGGCTGGTCACCTTTTGCATCGACTCCATGAGAACGCGCTTCTCATCGAAGAGCGCGAAGACCGATCCATGCCGTAGCATGAAGAAGGTTTTACCATCTACCTGGAACTCAAGGAGATCGGTCACCTTCAGGTTGGGCCAACTTTCGTGAACACGAGCTGGGTCCGCACCGATGAATCAGTACAAGGATTTGATTAGGGACGACTTACCGGTTGAGTTGCCTCCTAGGATGATCGTCATCTCCGGGTCGAACGTCGTCTTGAACGCTCCCTGCTCCAGGTCGGACATGAGATATAATTTTTCGAAGCGTAAGTTTTTCATCGGTCTTCTTGCGCAAGTTCCTCACCAGCAATCTAACTTTGCGTTCGTCGCTCATGATGAGAACTCGTAGAGGAAGGCGGCGCTTAGGTACGCGCCGTCCTGATAAATACCGAACCGCTGGGCGAGCGCGCGGACGTGACCGAGATTTGATGCAACGATCCCGGCGAGCGTTTGATCGCCGTCGTCGATGTCGTTCGCAAGGTCATTAAGGTTTGTGCAGAACCGCTCGAAAGCGATCGTGACCACGCTGAGCTTCTCAAGCTCGTAGCGTCTCCAGGCGCGGCCGATATCGCGCTTTCGAACGGGAGATATCCCGGTAAGGTCGTTCGAGACGTCAGACCACTTCGGCCTGCTCTGATGGCGCCGTTTAGTCTTGTCCAGCATCTCCTGGACCTGGACACGCGTCAGCGCCTTCGCCCGCATTAAATCCTGAAAGTTCGTCACGCTCCCCATGTGCTTGGACCGTTCGCGGGCGTGTTCGAGGATGACCACGACGAACGCCGATGATGGACAGTCCGGGATACCGAGTTGGGTCTCAAGGAACTGAATTATCAAGCCCCGCAGCATGGTTCCGGGCCTGCCCAGCGGAAGGTCCGATAGATGATACTCGAAAAGGTCGATGTCGCCTGCAGCGAACGTTGGGACCTCGGCAGCGATGGCTTTCTTGAACGCGTCGGTTTTGACGCTTTCCCCTTTGTCGAAAGTGCAAGGACACTTCGTATGCTCGATGAACTCACAAGGTTGGTTGCTGACGAAGCCTAGAACCTCGGCCGAATTTCCGAATTTGACCCGGTTGTTGTACATATTCGCCATTATCGATGGAATTTTTTCGCTCCCTCCGCGCCGCTTGTAGCGCTGTGTAAGCCGCTTCACGGTCCAATTGCCGGAAGTTTTGGTCTTTACCTGATAAAACCTTGCTTTCGTTGCTTGGGTCGAGCCGTTTAGGACCACTATGTCATCGTGGAATTCGAACGCGACGGCGTAGTCATCCGATTTTCCGTGCAGCATCAGAACGAGCGAGATGGCCCAGGAGGCCTGGTAATCGAGCCGTTCGAGCGCGATGCTTCCACCCTTCTCGCGCTGCGGAATGGCGATGAGATCGTCCATCAAGTTCAAGGCCTGCGCCCCCGTTACCATATCCCCTTCAGGCGAGAATCACGCATAGGTAGCTCTGAAGCAACCTTCGTAAGTCTCCTTTCGTGTGGGGCGTCCGACCTGATGTGGCTGCCGGAGAGGTCGTTTCCCACCTCAGGCTGTGCCGGCCTACGATCGACCGCGGGCCGATCCCTATGGGTCCGCCCCCGTTTAGGTCGCGCTCCCCCCGACGAGGGCGAGCAGCACTTGCGCGCCGTCATGCCGCTCCGCGATGGAAACCGCCCGTCATCCGCCGATCGTCCCCATGCTCATCGTCGCAAGCGTGGCAGCTTGCGTGGAACCTTCTAAATGTGTTCTGTTTTTGTTCCGAAGAATTTGCGGAGCGCGAGCATGCAGGTCTACGGCGTCGTCATCGGCTTTCCCATGCCGATCCCCAGTCAGGGCGCCGACCTCGCGCTCCACGTCCTCGACCGTGACATGGGCGACGAACTGCGCGGCACCCGCAGCCTCTCGGGCGGCGAGCGTTTCCTGGTGGCGCTCGCCCCAGCGCTGGCGCTGTCGGGCCTGGAGGGACGACAAGCCTTCGTCGACACGCTCTTCATCGACGAGCGTTTCGGGCCGCTCGACGCCGACACCCTCGATGTCGCCATCGACGCCCTGGAGACCTTGCAGGGCCAGGGCCAGGGCCGGCGCGTCGGCGTGATCACCCACGTGGCCGCGATGATCGATCGCATCGCCGTCCAGGTACGGGTCGAGCGCCGGGGCAACGGACGCAGCGTCGTGAGGGCCGTCGACAGCTGCTTGCCGGGTTGAGCGCCTTTCTCGGGTGGTCACTTCGTCACCCAGGGTGCAGGTGTCGCACGCCGCGGCGATGATCGACCGCATCGCAGGGTATGCCGGCGCCCCACCCCGGCCGTTCAGCCCCCCTGCTGGGTCAATGCAGCCATGATGATCGGCAGGTACTTCCGTACTTGCTCTCGGTCGCTCTCCTTCTCCTTCTCGGAGAGATCGTCATAACAGGAGCTTATCTGTTTTTCCCATCGGTCGACGAGTTCGGCAGGTATGGTCAAGGACCCGTCGGCCTGTCGCACGGACTTCCCATGCATGTATTTCTGCCAATGCGACCACCGCTCGTGCTCCACGGCAGCCAACCGCTCGACCAATCCTTCCAGCAAGACCTCATAATCAACCTCCGCCATGGAACACCTCAGATCAACCCGCTCGCAACGAGCTTGCGGTAGTGCTCGCCGAGGACGGTCAACTCACACGACTTACCCTGCATGGCCGCGTGCCACATGTGCGTGGCGCCCACGGGCCGGACCAGGTTGACCTTCACGAAGCGTTGCAGCAGCGCGAATACCGCCGTTTTCGCCGGGTCGGGCGCCGGTATGCCCGGGTCGAGTTTCTGGTCCTCCGACCGCTCCGGCTCATAGGCCGGGTCCAGCGGGAAATCGTAGGCCGCGCGCGGGAAATGGGTGTCGAGTGCCTGCAGGTCCGCGAGCGGGATGGGCGGCTCCGCCTTCCGCAGCGAGACGAAAGTCTTCACATTGGTCTTGAACACCGGACGCTGCGCCCATGGACCGAGTGACTGGTCGATGTGGGCATAGATGCTGCCAGGCGTCACCTCCCCGACGAGGTTGGCGGCGGCGCCGCCCAGCGCATCGACCAGCAGGGTCGTGAACACCCCGGCCCCGCCGCCCTCGATCTCGGAGGCGTACTGTTCCGCGGTGGACGCGGTCAGGACGGTCATCCCCTCGCCAACCTCGGCGACAGGCTGCCCGCCGCCGCGATCACCGGCGACACCGCTGTGGCAACTATCGAGGATAACGACCTTGTTCCGGGCGCGCGACTGAGTGGCGAGGCTCATCAGTTCGTGCAGCGAAAAACCGTCGTCGCCGGTCTCGCAGTCCGTCGCGCAGATGAAACCGCCGGTGTCCTCGATGAACCCATGCCCCGCGAAATAGAACAACGCAATGTCTGCATCGCCCGCGAAAAGTTCGCGGGCGGCCTCCTTCAGCTTCGATTTCCTCACCGCGGCCGAACCGCCGGCCCCGATCATGATGCGGGGATTGGCGAAGTTCACGGTCCCGTCGGCATGCCGCTCAAGCACGGACTTGACCGCGTAGGCATCGTTCACACAACCGCTCAGCGAGCCGATGTGATCATAATGATCGATGCCGACGATAAGGGCCTTGCGCATTCGAACCCCTCAGAGAGTGTCGATGAAGCCGCTGATGTTCGTGTCCGTCCACTTGTAGGTCGATACGCCGTCGATCTGCGTGCGATCGGTTGAGTACGCCCAGATACCGCGGATCTTCTTACCTTCCTCTTTTGCGCACTTGATCTCCCACTTCTGCCCGCTCGATTGCAGGGAGTTTTCGCTGACGAGGATGATCACGCCGTCGGAACGCTTGATCCGCGTGCGAACGCGATCCTTCCAGTTCTCGTCATAGGGTTCCTTGACGGACATATCGATGAATTCATACGGCAACCGCGGATGCAGCCGTTGCCCGACGAACAGATTGCGCTGTGCCTCGTCCTCTATGGCGAATGCGATGAACACCACTTTTTTGTCAGCCACGGCTTTCCCTCCCCTGCCCCATGGGGCAGGTTCATGATATGTACTACATCCTTATCCCATGGCGATACCGCCGTATACCGTTCATGCACTGAAACGACGGCCGCGGCCCGATACATCGACCTTAAGCAACGGGCTGCATAAACTCGATTAGGGAAGTTCTTATAAGTGCCCGAGTTGAAAGACCTGAATAATATCTACCTGATCGCGGCATTCATTATACCGGGCTTGATTATTTCATATATGCGCTCCCGGTTCATAACGGGGAGGATGGAGAAATTCAGCGATGCCGCATTGGGATATCTCGCGCTGACGATCGTCTACTATGGATTTTCCATTCCGGTCATCGGCTGGATCCTTGGTTTCGAGCAAGGCTTGGCAAGGACCCTGCTGTGGTGGTGTCTGCTCATCGTCGGCCCCACGGCGTTCGGCCTACTGCTGGGAGTGGCGACCCAACGTGAATGGTTACGGTGGACCGCAACCAAACTGAAGTTGCGCATGGTTCACAACACTCCGACATCCTGGGATTGGCGGTTCGCCAACTGCGATAGGGCACGGTTCGTCATGGTCACGCTTGTCGACGGATCTACAGTGGTCGGGATTTTCGGTGTCGGATCGTTTGCCTCCACAAATCCGACAGAACGCGACATTTATATCGAAGAACTGATGGATATCGCGGATGACGGTACGTGGTCATACCGAGTTGAGCCGACCGGGATCCTGATAGTGGCGAAAGAAATTCGCTACATCGAATTCAAGCAGGAGCCATGAGAATGGAACGCGATAATCGTGGACGCCCGGGAATTACCCAGGACGGCTGGCGTCCGACCAACGAAGGTCACCGCCCGCAGTCGGAAAGGGGATTTCAGCCCGCCTCCACGCCCGGTAATCCAGGCGCCGGTCATCAGCCTTCGGCGCCGGGTGGACGTCCTGCGCCCCCGACGACCGGAACCGGCGTGAAGCCACCGCCCACCAAACCCGACAAGCAAGCCTGATCGGGATAGCCGTCGAGATGCCCGTCCCACCATTCAACGCCGATCGGCAGCCTCGCGACGCTGCTCCGGCTGCACGTGCTGGCGGGCAAGGGCCAGAGGATCGCTGGGGCCAGTACATGAGGGTCGGCTTGGTCATCACGCCGCCGGTCCTGCTGGTCACCCTTCTCGCACTCGCAATCCGGCTTCCGATCCTCGGTCCGCAGTGAGATCGTGCGTCGTCCCACTCACTTCCTCGCCGCCCCGCGATATGGCAACGTAGTCTCGTGACTTTAAGGCTCGCCCTCCGGCGGCTGCTTCCGCTTCTCGCGGTCCTCAGCCTCGCCCTCGCACCGGTGACCGCATCCGCGGCCGCCGCGGGCATGCATGCCTCGATGGCTATGCAGGTCCACGCCGCGGCGATGCCCGACGAGGCCATGGACGACATGGCCGGGTCGGCCATGGACGAGATGCCGTGCTGCCCCAGGGAGCGGCCGGACATGCCCGACTGCTCGAAGGGCTGCCCGCTGATGGCGCTCTGCCTGGCGAAGGTCGCCACCGGGCTGCCGGTGGCCCTCGGACTTCCGGGCCGCGTCTCCGTCGTCGAGGGGACTGCGTGGGCCGTCATCGCCTCCTTCGACAGCCTCTCGCAAGGGCCGCCCACCGAGCCTCCCCGAGCCTGAACCCGATGCCGCCGGCGCCTGCGCCGGCCGATCCCGCGCGCCTGAAGGCCCGGGTCCCATCGTTTTCAGGAGATCATCGACCGTGTCCAACACATCGTTTTCGCGCGCGCTTACGGCTGCGCTGCTCGGCCTCGCCCTGACCGCCGCGGCCCGGGCCGACACCAAGGACTACGAGTTCCAACTGGTGAAGGACGAGGCCAAGCAGGGGGAGGCCATCCTCGACGTTCGCCTGGTCGACAAGCGCACGTCCAAGCCCGTGCCGAACGCCGTCATCTTCGCCAAGCGCATCGACATGGCGCCCGACAGCATGGAGGAGATGACCTCCAAGATCGAGCAGCTGCCGTCGCCGGAGCCGGGCCTCTACCGGTTCAAGGCGAAACTGACGATGGCCGGCGGCTGGCGCCTCTCGCTCGGGGCCAAGGTCCAGGGCGAGACCGGCACCGTCGAGAACAGGCTGGTGTTCAAGGCCACCAAGTGAGCCGGTCGGCTTGGGCAGCCGGGACCCTCGCCGCGCTCGCGGCGGGTGTTTTGGGATTTGGCGCGGGGCATGAGGGCAGCCCCGTGCCGGCGCTCGTCCGGCAGGCGCGGACCGAATTCGCCCATTGGCTGCCGAGCACCCCACGGCCAGCTTCCCCGATGCAGGCACCGGTCGCGGCGAAGGCGACGGGACCGGTCGTCTACTACCAGGACCCGGACGGGAAGCTGGACTACGCCTCCGAACCCAAGCGCACGGCGGACGGTCGCGACTATCGCGCCGTCCGCGCCAGCGAGGACGTGCGCTTCTACGAACCCGACGAGGCGGAGGCGATGCCCGACGGCGGGCACGGCGACATGGCCATGGGTCAGGCCACCACGCCTGCGGGGACCCGCAAGGTGCGCTTCTACCGCAACCCGATGGGCCTTCCGGACACCTCGCCGATTCCGAAGAAGGACTCGATGGGGATGGACTACCTCCCCGTCTACGAGGGGGAGGACACCGACGGCGGCACCGTGAGGATCTCGCCCGGCAAGCTCCAGCGCACCGGGGTCCGGACGGCGGTCGTCGAGCGACGCGTCCTGTCGATGCCGGTGCGGGCGCCGGGTGCCATCGAGGAGGACGAGCGCCGGATCTCGGTCATCGCGATGCGTACCGACGCCTTCATCGAGAAGGTCGAGGCCGTCACCACCGGTGACCACGTGCACAAGGGCCAGCCGCTCCTGGGCCTGTTCTCGCCGGAGATGAACGCCGCCGCCGCGCAGTACCTCACCGGCATCGGCTACGAGGGCGCCCGCCGACGGCTGGAGAACCTCGGCATCCCGCCCGAGGTCATCGACGAGATCGAGCGCACCCGAAAAGTGCCCTCCACCATCACGTGGTCGGCGCCCCGGGACGGCGTCGTGGTCGAGCGCAACGTCTCCGACGGCATGCGCGCGAAGTCCGGCGATACCCTGTTCAAGCTCGTCGACCATTCCAGGGTCTGGGTCCTGGCCGACGTGACCGAACGCGACCTGGCGGCCGTGGCGGAGGGCCAGACGGCGACCGCGCGCGCCCGGACTTTCCCGGACCGCGTCTTCACCGGCGCGGTGACCCGGATCTACCCGCACCTCGCCATGGGGACCCGCACCGCCCGCCTGCGCATCGAGCTGCCCAACCCGAACGGCGACCTGCGCCCGGGGATGTTCGCCGACGTGACGATCGCCACCGGCAGCGACAAGCCGGTGGTCGCGGTGCCCGATGATGCCGTCATAGATACCGGCACCAGGCAGGTCGTGCTTCTGGACAAGGGCGAGGGTCGCTTCGAGCCCCGACCGGTCCGGCTCGGCGTCCGCGGCGACGGCTACGTCGAGATCCGCGACGGCATCGTCGCCGGGGACCGCGTGGTGACGTCGGCCAACTTCCTGATCGATGCCGAGAGCAACCTGAAGGCGGCGCTGCATGGGCTCTCCGAGCCCAAGCCCGATCCCGGGCCGCAAGCCGCCGCCGAGGGGAAGGCGCCATGATCGCCCGCCTCATCGCCTGGTCGGCCCGGAACCTGGTGCTGGTCCTGATAGGGACGGTGTTCGCGGTCGGAGCCGGGCTCTACGCCCTTAGGACCCTGCCGCTCGATGCGATCCCGGACCTCTCGGACGTCCAGACCATCGTCTACACCGAGTACCCTGGGCAGGCGCCGCAGGTCATCGAGGATCAGGTCACATACCCCCTGACCACCGCGATGTTGACGGTGCCGAGGTCGAAGGTCGTGCGCGGCTTCTCGTTCTTCGGGGTGTCGTTCGTCTACGTGATCTTCGAGGACTGCACCGACCCGTACTGGGCGCGCAGCCGGGTGCTCGAATACCTCAACACCGTGGCCAAGCGTCTGCCGGCCGGCGTTACCCCGACGCTGGGACCGGACGCGACCGGGGTCGGCTGGGTCTACCAGTACGTCGTGGTCGCCAAGGAACGGAGCCTCGCCGAGCTCCGCTCGCTTCAGGACTGGGTCGTGCGCTTCGGGGCGTCCCGGGCCGAGGGCGTGGCGGAGGTCGCCGGCGTCGGCGGCTTCGTGAAGCAGTACAACGTGGTCGTCGATCCCAACCGGTTGCGGGCACAGGGCATCACCCTGTCCAAGCTCCGGGAGGCCATCCGGGCGAGCAACGCCGACGTCGGCGGCCGCACCGTCGAGCTCTCCGAGTTCGAGTTCGTCGTCCGTGGCCGCGGGTACCTCAAGAGCGTCGCCGACATCGAGAGCATCGTCCTGAGGACCGAGGCGGGCACGCCACTGCGGGTGAAGGACGTCGCCCGGGTCGAGCTCGGTCCGGACGAGCGCCGCGGCATCACCGAGATGAACGGCGACGGCGAGGTCGCCGGCGGGATCGTCCTGCAGCGGTTCGGGGCCAACGCCCTGAACGTCATCGAGGGCGCCAAAGCCCGGCTCGCCGAGGTCGCCGCCAGCCTGCCCAAGGGCACGGAGATCCTGCCGGTCTACGACCGCTCGCACCTCATCGAGGCGGCCATCGAGACCCTCAAGGGCACGCTGATCGAGGAGAGCGCCATCGTCGCCCTCGTCTGCATCGTGTTCCTGCTCCACGTCCGCAGCGCGCTGGTCGCAATCCTGATGCTGCCGGTCGGCATCCTGATGGCGTTCGTAGGCATGAAGGCCCTGGGGCTCGGGGCCAACATCATGAGCCTGGGCGGCATCGCCATCGCGGTGGGCGCCATGATCGACGCCGCCATCGTGATGATCGAGAACACCCACAAGCACCTAGAGCGGCCGGACCCCGGCATGCCTCGTGTCGAGGTCCTTATCGAGGCGGCGAGCGAGGTCGGGCCGTCGCTGTTCTTCTCGCTCCTCATCATCACGGTGAGCTTCCTGCCGATCTTCACCCTGGAGAGCCAGGAGGGCCGCCTGTTCGGTCCGCTGGCCTTCACCAAGACGTTCGCGATGGCGGCCGCGGCGGTGCTGTCCCTGACCCTGGTCCCTGCCCTGATGGTCCTGTTCGTCCGTGGCCGGATCATCCCCGAGCGCCGCAACCCTGTGAACAGGCTCCTGATCTGGGTCTACCGCCCCCTCATCGCGGGCGTCCTGCAGGCGCGGGTGCTGACGATCCTGCTGGCCCTCGTCGTCCTAGCGGCGACGGCGTGGCCGGCGAGCCGGCTCGGCTCGGAATTCATGCCCGATCTCGACGAGGGCACGCTGATGTACATGCCCACCACCCTGCCGGGCATCTCGGTCACCAAGGCCGGTGACCTGCTCGCCACCCAGGACCGGATCATCAAGTCGTTCCCCGAGGTCGCCTCGGTCTACGGCAAGGCCGGACGGGCCAACACCGCGACCGACCCGGCGCCGAGCGAGATGTTCGAGACAATCGTCAACCTGAAGCCGAAGGTCGAGTGGCGCCCCGGGGTCACGACGGCGAGCCTGAGGGCCGAGATGGACGCCGCGCTCCAGTTCCCTGGGGTCTCGAACGCCTGGACCCAGCCGATCCGCGCCCGCATCGACATGCTCTCGACCGGTATCCGCACGCCGGTCGGGATCAAGGTACTCGGGACGGACCTGACCGAGATGGAAAAGGTCGCCCGCCAGGTCGAGGCGGTGGTGAAGTCGGTGCCGGGCACGTCGAGCGCCTACGCCGAGCGCGTCCAGGGCGGCTACTTCCTCGACATCACCCCCGACCGCGAGGCGCTGGGCCGGTACGGCCTGACCGTCGGCGACGTGCAGGACGTGATCGCCATGGCGCTCGGAGGCGAGAGCGTCACCAACACCGTCGAGGGCCGCGAGCGCTATACCGTCAACGTACGCTACCCGCGCGCCTTCCGCTCCGACCCGCGATCCATCGCCTCCGAGGTTCAGGTGCCCATCACGGGCGGGGGAACGGTGCCGCTCGGCGAGGTCGCCAAGGTGCAGTTGAACCGCGGCCCGACCCAGATCCGGACCGAGAACGGCCAGCTCGCGGTCTTCATCTACGTCGACGTCGCAGGCCGCGATCTCGGGGGCTACGTCGCCGAGGCGCGGGCGGCGGTGGCCAACGAGGTGAGCCTGCCGCAGGGAACCCTCGTGCAGTGGAGCGGGCAGGTCGAGTACCTCGACCGGGCGACCGCCCGACTTAAAGTCGTGGTGCCCCTGACGCTGCTGATCGTGTTCCTGCTACTGTACCTCAACTTCCGGCGGCTGACCGAGACCCTGATCGTCATGCTTTCGCTGCCCTTCGCCCTCGTCGGCGGGGTCTGGCTGATGTGGTGGATGGGCTTCAACCTGTCGGTGGCGGTCGCGGTCGGCTTCATCGCGCTGGCCGGCGTGGCCGCCGAGACCGGGGTGATCATGCTGGTCTACCTCGATCATGCGCTCGTCGAGGTGCGCGCCGGCTGCGATCGCGACGGGCGGGCTTTCACCGGCGACGACCTGCGCCGGGCCATCATGGTCGGCGCGGTCGAACGGGTCCGCCCAAAGATGATGACCGTGGTCGCCATCATGGCCGGGCTCCTGCCTATCCTGTGGAGCACCGGATCGGGCTCCGAGGTCATGCAACGGATCGCGGTCCCCATGATCGGCGGCATGGTCTCGTCGACCGTCCTGACACTAGTTGTGATCCCGGCGGTGTACGGCCTCGTGAAAGGATGGGGCCTGCCGCGGTCCGAACCGAGCGCCATCGACCCCGAGACCCTACTTGTAACGTTCTGAACAATCTTACGGAGGGAACCCATGCCCTGGGCCCACTCCCAACCCCTTGCCAACCATCGGAAGGTCTTCTCCCAGGCTGTCGAAGCAGAGGTCAACGACCGGGTTGGGTGGAAAGCAGTCTGGCTGCTTTTGGCAAATGGTGCAGCGAAACCGGACCTTAGCTCAAACATTGAAGGTCGACGGATTTACGCACATCTCGGTCATCCAAGGAGCCGCGGTGGATCCTTGCTAGCGGTCGCCCAATGTGGCCCCGCGACAGCCCGTTCGCATAAGGGCACCCTCCGGAACGAGGCGTCCCGTGATCGTCCGTGGCCCAGTGCAACTCTGTGTGATCCCTGCGAGGGTCCGCTTCCAGGCTGACGACAGGCAGCAGCCTACGGCTGGGTTGGGTGGTTTTCAGCTGGTCCGCTTTGGGGCAGCGACGCGAGAAAGCGGACATCGTCGCCGAGCCCGCTCACGACCCTTCTCGGACCCTCCAAAGGTCTCCTTCGCGGCAGGTTGGCGGAGGATGCTACGATCGGCGTGGGCGGGAGGCGGACAGTACGCGATGGACGTTCACGAACCGTCGCTCCTGCGCACGACCCAGGATGCGCAGGACGCTCGTCACCGTGCGGCGGCCCGGTGTCAGGATCGCACCGATCAGCAGTGGCTGAGCATGGCGACATGAGCGGCGGACGAACAATTGCGCGAACGCCAGAATGATCGCAGCGAAGCGGGCAGGCAGGGGCTGCATGGCGGAGTCTCTTGGCCAGGACGCTACCAGCCTACCCGTCACGCCTGCTACGTCACCTCACCTCACTCAATCCGCCGCCAATGGCCAAAGTCGAGCTTATCCCCCGGCGTATTCGAGCTGCGGTTCGAGCACCCGTGCGTCCTCGGAATGAATGGTGACGGGGATCATCTTCGCTGCAGGCGTTTTACTGCCGATCGCGTAGTGCCAGATTGGCATCAGGACGTTGCACTCCGGGTAGTACCCGCCGATGCAACCGATCGGGATGTCGTAGGCCACGACGAGAAGGCCGGGCAGCCGCCGGTCGATCCCGTCGTCGGCAACCGTCTTAAGGGTCACCGCCTGTCCGACCTTGAGCCCCAGACGGTCAATGTCCGAGCGGTTCATCAGCACAACTTTGCGGGTGTTGTTGATGCCGCGGAAGCGGTCGTCGTAGCCGTAGACCGTCGTGTTGAACTGGTCGTTCGAGCGAAGGGTCATCAGGCGCAGGACGTCGTGCCCGACGGCCGGCATGTCCGCATCCTCATCCAGGGCCTTCGGGGTCACGATGGTGGCTCGACCAGTTTCCGTTCGCCATTCGCGCCGCTTGGCCGGCAGGTCGCGTTGGAAGCCACCGGGTTCCCACATGCGTCGCTCGTAATCCCAGAATGACTCGGGCAGCGTGTAAGCGATCTCCTTCCGGATCTCGGCGTAATCGCGCATGTAGTCCGTCCAGCGCACGCGTGGATTGGAAGCAAGCGTCCGCAGCGCAAGTTCGCAGATGAGCCGGTTCTCGCTGATCAGATGCGGCGAGGCCGGCTTCCGCAGGCCGCGGTTGCCGTGAACACAGGCCGAGGTGTCCTCCATCGACAGGACCTGTGGACCGGCCTCGGTCTCGTCGATCTCCAGACGACCAAGCACTGGGAGAATGTAGCTAACCGCGCCCGGTAGCAACGCACTCCGGTTGAGCTTGGTGATGACGTTGACCGTCAGGCGCAGCCGACGCCAGGCGGGCTCCATCTGGCCGTGATCGGGAATCGCCCGGACGAAGTTGCCGCCGAGCATCACGAAGGCCCGGACCTCGTCCTTGAGGATCGCTTCGCAGGCCTCGACCGTATTGTAGCCGGCCTCGCGCGGCGGCTCGAAGCCGAACTGCTCACCCAGCCGATCCAGCGGGAACAACTCGGGCTTTTCGGTGATCCCGACCGTGCGCTGCCCCTGCACGTTGGAATGGCCACGCACTGGGCAGATCCCAGCGCCACTGCGGCCCATGTTGCCGCGCATCAGGAGGAGGTTCACCAGCATCTGCACGGTTTCGACGCCGGCCTGATGCTGGGTCAGGCCCATGCCGTAGACCGCGACGACGGCGTGGGCCCCCGCGTAGACGGTGGCGGTCGCCTCCAGGTCGGCTCGGTGCAGGCCCGAACGACGCTCCAGCTCGTCCCACTCCTGGACGCGCAGCCATGCCGCGAAGGTGTCGAAGCCGTGGGTGTGCTCCGCTATGAACGCCTCGTCGAGGATCGCAGGGCCGCTTGCCTCCCGCGACGCGTCGTGAGCGGCGAGAACCGCCTTACATATGCCGGCGAGCGCGGCGAGGTCGCCGCCCGCCTTGACCTGATGATATTGCGAGCTGATCCGGGTTTCCTGGCCCAGTAGCATCTCCGCGGTCGATTGAGGGTTCGTAAAGCGCTCCAGCCCGCGCTCGCGAAGCGGATTGTAGGTGATAATCGGCACGCCACGCCGGCTCGCCTCCTGCAGGGGATGCAGCATCCGGGGCGAGTTGCTGCCGGGGTTCTGGCCGAAGAACAGGATGCAGTCGGACTTGGCGAAGTCGTCGAGTGAGATTGTCCCGATGCCTTGGCCGATGCTGATCGGTAGCGCCACCGAGGTCGTCTCGTGGCACATGTTGGACGAGTCCGGCAGGTTATTGTTGCCGTAAAGCCGGGCGAAGAGCTGGTAGAGGTAGCTGCCCTCGTTCGAGAGGCGGCCGGAGCTGTAGAACACCGTTCCTTTGAGGTGGTCCTCCACGGCGCGCAACTCGCCCGCGATCTCGTCCAGGGCGTGCCCCCACGACACGGGCACGTATTTGTCTGAGTCCGCGTCGTAGCGCAGCGGGTGGGTCAGGCGTCCGGTTTGCTCCAGCTGGAACTCGTCCCAGCCAAGCAGTTCGGTGACGGTGTGCTTAGCGAAGAAGGCCGGGGTGCAGCGGTGGGCCGTGAGCTCCCAGGCCACAGCCTTCACACCGTTCTCGCAGAACTCGAATGGGAGCGGGCTCGCCGGCTTGATCCAGGCGCAGCTGTTGCACTGGTAGCCGTCGACCTTGTTGTGACGGGTCAGAGCGACCGGAACGCTCGCCAGCACGCCCTCGCGCCTTAGAATGTTGCCAACTGAAAGGGCCGAACCCCACCCGCCGGAGGGACGACGGTAGGGTTTGAACGTGGGCTTTGACAACAAATGCACTCCAAAGGCGATTCCTTGAGGAAACACCCGCTATCGACGAGCGTTTCATATCATCACGTTTGGATGCAAATATTTATTTGCATCTATCATTTGATGTAAAACGAGGTCAATATGGTCGTCGGACGCGATTATATGCTCAAGAAAGGCGCTGGGCCATCTGCGCCCAAGCTTTTTCTTGATACGCGGGTTATCCCACTGGCGGTCAATCTAGCTGGAGCACTAGAGGTGGCCTTGAACCGCGCATCGACGCGTACGGGCATCCGGCCTTCGTTGATCTGCACCGGCGTCGCAGCTCTCGGTATCCTCGCGGTGCTTCGGCTGCGGCGAGGTTCGGGAGGCGTGGGGACCCGGAGGGCCTGACCCAGTTGTGGCAATGGTTTGGCGGATGACAGCTTTGCCCAATCGACAAACAAAAACGGCGTTGCCGCTCTTGGGTTGCGAGCTGACACAACTCAGCGTCATCGCGTCAGGGGGATCATTGGCGCATAAGACCCCGTTTCATAATGGGCAGAACAGCTTAGCTATTGGGTGAGCGGCGAGCATCGCGGGCGTTGGGAGAGTGTCTGACGCTCACCCAGGAACCCCGATGTGGACGCCCGCCGCCCGCGCCGAGCTTGCGCGCGAGAG